>DAIDKD010000001.1 GCA_027451065.1 Bacillaceae bacterium
AAATAGTCTGTCTATGTTTTTTATACTAATGCGTGTTTTAGTACTTCGTCTAAATGTGAAACTAAGACGATTTCTAGGTCTGCTCGGATACTTTCTGGTATATCGTCTATATCCCGTTTGTTATCAAGAGGGAGGATGATTTTTCTCAGGCCACTTCGATGTGCTCCTAAGGCTTTTTCTTTTACACCGCCTATTGGCAACACTCGTCCTCTTAATGTTATTTCACCAGTCATTCCTACCTCACTATTTACAGCTCTTTCTGATAAAGCAGAAATTAATGCTGTCGCAATGGTAATTCCTGCAGATGGTCCATCTTTCGGAACGGCTCCTTCAGGAACGTGAATATGAATATCATATTGCTCATGAAAATTCGAGGGTATCCCTAAGTCTTCAGCACGAGAACGAACATAGCTGAACGCCGCCTGAGCAGATTCTTTCATTACATCTCCAAGCTTTCCGGTTAATATTAGTTTCCCTTTTCCCTTAGATAAAGAAACTTCAATGGCAAGTGTATCACCGCCTGCACTTGTATATGCTAGTCCTGTTGCTACACCTATTTGATCCTCTACATCCTTGATACGATGACGAAATTTTGGTTTCCCTAGAAAGTCCTCAATATTTTTGTTAGAAATGGTTAGTCGTTTCCGATTCTCTGTAACAATTATTTTTGCTGTTTTTCGGCAAAGAGTTGCCAGCATTCGTTCTAAAGTACGAACTCCTGCTTCTCTTGTATAATATTGAATTGTTGTCATCATCGCTTCTTCTTTTACAACCAAATTACTTTTCTTTAGACCGTGCTCCTTCATTTGCTTCGGTAACAAATGGTCTTTCGCAATATGCAGTTTCTCTAATTCTGTGTATCCAGCAAGAGAAATAACTTCCATTCTATCTAATAAGGGCCTTGGAATTGTTGATAAATCATTTGCCGTTGCGATAAACATGACATTAGACAAATCATATGGCTCTTCGATATAATGATCACTAAAGGTTTGATTTTGCTCTGGGTCGAGCACCTCCAACATAGCTGCCGAAGGGTCTCCTCTGAAATCGTTAGACATTTTGTCAATTTCATCCAACAAAAATACTGGATTGATGGTTTCTGCTTTTTTCATACCTTGTATGATTCGCCCAGGCATTGCACCAAGATATGTGCGGCGATGTCCCCTAATTTCATTTTCATCTCGTACTCCACCAAGGGACATACGAACAAATTTCCGATTCAATGACGTAGCAATAGAACGTGCCAAAGAGGTTTTCCCGACCCCTGGAGGCCCTACTAAACAAAGAATAGGCCCTTTCAATGAGTTGGTTAATTGTTGGACAGCTAAATATTCGAGAATACGCTCCTTCACATTTTCTAGGCCATAATGATCAGCATTCAATACCTTTTCTGCATGAACAACGTCTAATGTGTCCTCCGTCCTACAAGACCAAGGTATAGAAATAAGCCAATCAATATAGTTACGGATAATTCCAGTTTCAGGAGCAGCTGGTGATAATTTTTCATATCGTTTTAACTCTTTTAACGCTACACCTTCTGTACTTTCCGGCATGTGCGCATCAAATATTCTTGAACGGAGAGTATCTATTTCGCTTTCTTTTCCATCTTCGCCACCTAGTTCTTGCTGAATGGCTCTTAGTTGCTCCCGCAAAAAATACTCTTTCTGAGTTCTGTCCAATGAACGCTTGACACGATTGCCTATTTCCTTTTCAAGTTGAAGAATCTGCCTTTCATCTTGGACATACGCAATAAGCTTTTCTAAGCGCTCTTGAATATTCGTAATAGAAAAAATCTCCTGCTTTTGGCTGATATTTAGAGGCAAGTTCGCCACAATGGCATCCCCTAACTTAATTGGGTCATCAATGTCAGAAATAATCTGCAACGTTTCACCGGAAATTTTGCTAGACAATTTCGCATATTTCTTGAAAAGTTTCAATACCGTACGCATTGTTGCCCGAATAGTAGTATTCATTTCTGTTTCATCAGAAATGATTTGAACTTCCACTTCTACATACGATCCTTTTTCGGAATAACGTAAACTTTCCGCTCTGCTTATTCCTTTAAACAGCACTCGGATTGTTCCATTAGCTAATCTTTTGATTTTTTCTACTTTTACGAGTGTTCCAATTCGATATAAATGTTCTTCTTCTGGATCATCTATACTTGTATCCCTTTGCGCAACAGCAAATAACTGCTTGTCATCTCTTCGCATAGCTTCTTCAATTGCTTGAACAGATTTATCGCGTCCTATATCGAGATGTAAAGTCAATGATGGATATATCAGAAAACCTCTTAATGGTAAAAGGGGGACTGTAATAATACTTTCTTGTGTCATAAATCGTGACACCTCCAATAAACAAAATACACTATCATATTGTATCTCACATAGCGCGATAATACAATGGGCTGTCAGCAACCATCACGACAAACGCATGAAAGTTTCTAGCATCAGTTTGGTGTGATAATGAACTTTTTGAATAGTGGGAGGCTGAAACAATATGGAGAGGAGATTGTTCATTTGAACGATTTCCTTTCATTGTTTTCCTATCAACATTAATGATTTTTCGCAGTTTTTTCCCTTCATCTCGATTTAGTAAATCACTAAATTTTCCCTGTAATTCAGCAGTGACTCTAGGATCTACAATCGCCATCACACGTTGAATCGTATCGTGGGGAGGAAGGCCGTTTTTTAAAGGAATGTACTGTTTCAAAGCAGATTCATATGCTGTTATACGAAAACTACACCCTCAAAAAAACAAAAAAGGCCACCTCTCTTTATTAGCTGAAATAAGTTATTTAAATATAATTTAGAAACCTTACATTACATTGTGGGGTTTCTTTTCTTCTTTTGATAATCTTCTCCAAATTCTATATACCGAGTGTTTTCTTTCCGGGAATTCCTTTAATCAGCCAGTGGGTTAGAAAGGATTAACTCAAAATTGTTTTGAAGAATACGCCAAACACACTTCCAATACACCTCTGTACTTTCCATTGCTACAAGTTCTACACCAAATGTATCAAGCAATCAGATAATTTTAATAAGCCTTTCGTCGTAGTTGGAAAGGTAGAAAACTCTTTTTTTGGTTTGATTTTCCATCGGGAGTATAGAAAACACAAGCTACGATTGACTTTTCATGAATGTCTAAGCCAGCAACTTTCTCGTGAACGACGTTATCCATCTCAATCAAACAACCTAATACTTAATTTTTTTGTGAGGAGGCACTATTCCATATGTAAAGTTATACTTATGCTGTTTGAGAAGGGTCGTTTTTTTCTTTTCTGGACAAACTGTTTCCAAAAACATATTGAAACACTTCATTGATATGAGAAACAGGAATAATTTCTATTTCTTCTATTCTTTTTAATAAGTCTTGCATATTTTCCTCTGGTATCAACACAGTTTCAGCGCCAGCTTTTTTCGCTGCTCGTATTTTCCCATACACTCCACCGATTGGTTTTACATGTCCGTGAATACTGATTTCTCCCGTCATTGCAATTTTATTGTTTACTGACAGTCCACTTACAGCTGAAAAGATACCAACTGCCATCGCAATTCCTGCTGATGGTCCATCTACTGGAATTCCTCCTGGAAAATTCACATGAATATGATACTCCTGAGTCACCAATCCAAAGTTTCTTAACACTGTCATAACATTTTCTACAGAGCCTCGAGCCATACTTTTTCGTCGAATAGACTTTCCGTTTCCTCCCATGCTCTCCTCATCTACAATTCCTGTTACAACTAATTCTCCTTTATTTTCTGCCTTTACAGCAGTTACTTCGATCTCCAGTATTGATCCAATATCTGGACCGTGAATTGCCAAACCATTCACCACCCCAATTCTTGGCTGAGGATAAATTTTCTTTTCATATTTTGGTGTTAATCGACTTGATTCAATTACCCACTGAACATCCTTCATCGTAACTTCTGTTCGTTCCTCGGTCATCAACATTCCACCGATAAGCTGAACTAGGTTGATAGCATCTCTGCCATTGGTTGCATATGCACTGATTAGCTCTAAGCAGTCTTCTTCCATTGCAATATGTATTTTCTCTGCCGCTCCTTTTGCTACTTCCATAATCTCCTCTGGTTCCAATTGTCGAAAGTATATTTCTAAACAGCGGGAGCGAATGGCAGGTGGCAATTCATTTGGAGAACGGGTGGTTGCACCAACCAATCTAAAATCTGCTGGCAATCCATTTTTGAAAATATCGTGGATATGAGAGGGGATAACTGTGCTCTCCTCATTGTAATATGCACTCTCTAGAAATACTTTTCTATCTTCAAGCACCTTCAATAGCTTGTTCATTTGAACTGGATGCAACTCGCCAATTTCATCAATGAATAATACCCCACCATGAGCATCTGTTACCGCTCCTTTTTTTGGTTGTGGTATACCTGCTTGTCCTAATGGTCCGGCACCTTGGTAAATTGGATCATGTACCGAACCAATGAGCGGGTCTGCAATCCCTCTATCATCAAACCTTGCAGTCGTTGCATCAAGTTCTACGAATTTTGCTTCTTTACGAAAAGGAGATAAAATTTGCTTTTTCGCTTCGTCCAATACTAATCTTGCTGCGGCAGTTTTCCCGACTCCCGGTGGTCCGTAAATAATAACATGTTGTGGATTCGGTCCACATAATGCCGCTTTTAAAACCTGGATACCGTCCTCTTGCCCAACAATATCAGCAAACGTAGTCGGACGAACTTTTTCTGATAGTGGTACATTTAAGGAGATTCTTCGTAATTGATGGAGCTGTTCAATTTCCTTTTTTGATTCTCTATCGACAGACACTTTCTGGGTACGCTGATTTTTTAGCAAATTCCAAAAATATAAACCGATAACTAGTCCAGAAAGTAGATTAACAATTAATAATATATTCGTCCAATTCATCATCAAAACCTCACCTTTTTTATTGTGTGTTATCATACACAGTATCCCCTTGTTAAATATGAGATAAACAAAAGGTGAAAAATATTATTTTTGATAAGAAAAAATCTATACTTATTTTAAAAGAGTAAAAACAGAAAAAGGCGCCCTATGGCACCTCCCTCTATTTTTATGCGGATGTTTTCTTGTCTTCTTCTAAAACCGTTCCATCTTGCAAAATCAATTTAGGTGAAACTTTATCACGAACTGATTCAGGAGTGATTACACACTTTTCAATGTCATCGCGAGAAGGTAATTCAAACATTACTTCCTGCATAACTCCTTCAATAATAGAACGCAAGCCACGGGCTCCAGTTTTTCTTTCGATTGCTTCCTTAGCAATTTCCTCTAATGCTCCATCTTCAAAGTCAAGCTCTACGTCATCTAGTTCAACTAATTTTTGGTATTGCTTCACAAGAGCATTTTTTGGCTTTGTTAAAATTTCTACTAATGCTTCTTCATCAAGAGGTTCTAAAGTTGAAATTACCGGGATACGTCCGATGAATTCCGGGATTAAACCAAAGCGTAACAAGTCTTCTGGCAATACTTCACTTAATAATTCCTTCTGTTGTACTTCTTTTCTTGCTGCATCTGACCCGAAACCAATCACTTTTTTCCCTAAGCGACGCTTGATAATTTGTTCCACCCCATCAAATGCTCCACCGCAAATAAATAAAACATTTGTGGTATCAATTTGAATAAATTCTTGATGAGGATGCTTGCGCCCACCTTGTGGCGGAACACTAGCAACAGTTCCTTCAAGAATTTTTAATAGGGCCTGCTGAACACCTTCACCTGAAACATCACGTGTAATAGATGGATTTTCTGACTTACGAGCAACTTTGTCAATTTCGTCTATGTATATAATACCTTTTTCAGCTTTTTCTACATCATAGTCAGCCGCTTGTATTAATTTTAACAAAATATTTTCAACATCTTCTCCAACATATCCAGCTTCTGTTAATGAAGTTGCATCTGCAATGGCAAATGGTACATTTAAAATTCTTGCTAACGTTTGTGCCAATAAAGTTTTACCGCTACCTGTAGGACCAATTAAACAAATGTTACTCTTTGACAGCTCAACATCGTCAATTTTACTGCTAGTATTAATACGCTTGTAATGGTTGTATACCGCAACTGCCAACCCCTTTTTCGCCGAATCCTGACCGATGACATACTCATCTAGGATTTCTTTGATTTCTTGTGGCTTCGGTACTTCTTTTAATTCGATATCCTCTTCATTTGCTAATTCTTCTTGAATAATTTCTGTGCACAGGTCAATACATTCATCACAAATATAAACACCTGGTCCTGCTACTAATTTGCGGACTTGTGACTGTGTCTTTCCACAAAATGAGCACTTTAACTGACTCTTGTCTTCACTGTATCGAGACATGGATTTTACCCCCTTTTTGATATCTAGACATTTAGAGAAACACTTACTCGAAAATATGTAAAATACTATATTCCATTTAAAGTGGATGAACCAACAACGAAATGTTCTGATTGTATTCATTGCAGTGAACATCCTGTTATGTATTCGGGCGAGTTACAAATTATATTCTCTAAATACCAGATTAATTCCTTCTATGTAGAAAACAAGGCACGAATATATCGCGCCCTGTTTTCTTATTAATTATATTATGCAACAGTTTTACTAGTTTCCACAAGTAATTCGACTGCTTTACGAACTCCTAAGTCACGCTTTAATCCATCAAGGCCACCAAGCATTTGTCTCAATTGGTCTGCTGGAATACTGTACGCTTCAACCATTTTATTGATTTCTGCTTCGATTTCCTCTTCTGTTACTTCAATATTTTCAGCTGCAATAATTGCTTCTAAAGTTAAGTTGATACGTACGCGTTTTTCTGCATCTCCTAACATTTGAGCTTTTAATGCATCTTCATCAATACCAGAGAATTGGTAGTAAAGCTCTAAGTTCATTCCTTGTTGTTGTAAACGTTGCTCGAACTCACCCAACATACGATCTTGCTCATTTGCAATCATTACTTCAGGAACGTCAATTTCTGTATTTGCAACAGCTTTTTCAACTAAGTCATCACGAAGTTTTCCCTCTGACTCATTTTTCTTGCTTGTTTCTAAGTTCTCACGTAATTTTGCTTTTAATTCATCAAGAGTACTAACTTCTTCATCAGCTTCCTTGGCAAATTCATCGTTTAATTCAGGAAGTTCCTTTGTCTTCACTTCATGAATATGTACTTTAAATGTAGCAGGCTTTCCAGCTAAATCTTCTGCGTGATATTCTTCTGGGAAAGTTACTTCTACTTCTTTGTCTTCGCCAGTTTTCGTTCCAATTAGTTGCTCTTCAAAGCCTGGGATGAATGTATTAGAGCCGATTTCAAGGGTGTAGTTTTCACCTTTTCCACCTTCGAATGCTACTCCATCAACAAAACCTTCGAAGTCAATTAATAATGTATCACCATTTTCTACAGAAGCATCTTCTTTTAATACCAGCTCTGCTTGACGAGATTGTAATGTTTTTAATTCATTGTCAATATCTTCGTCAGTAACATCTGTGCTTAATACTTCTACTTCTAAGCCTTTATATTCACCTAATTTTACTTCAGGCTTAACAGTTACTTTCGCTGTAAAAATTAGCTCTTTGCCTCTCTCCATTTGCTCCACACTAATCTCTGGACGATCAACTGGATCAATATTTGTTTCTTCTACCGCGTTTGCGTATGCTTCTGGTAAGATAATGTCTAAAGCATCATTGTAAAGAGCCTCTTCCCCATACATTTGGTTAAATACTTTACGTGGAAGTTTTCCTTTACGGAATCCAGGAACGTTTAATTTCGTTACTGTTTTTTTGAATGCTGCATCTAAACCTTTTGTTACTTCCGCTGCCTCAACCTCAACAGTTAGTACACCAGTATTTCCTTCTAATTTTTCCCATTTTGCTGCCATTTATTCGCTACCTCCAAATATTATCATTAACAATAGAGTAATGAAACTACTTACTT
This sequence comes from Bacillaceae bacterium, assembly GCA_027451065.1. Taxonomy (GTDB): domain Bacteria; phylum Bacillota; class Bacilli; order Bacillales; family Bacillaceae_G; genus DAIDKD01. Next base: position 7,917 of record DAIDKD010000001.1, read on the forward strand.
TTATTTGTTATACAACCATTACATTATACCATAGAATCATGAGGTTTCAATAACATGTCATTTCTTTTTTATGAAAAATCATGCTCTTACGGTTCATGTATCATATCTACACTGTCTACAAATCTTTTTATGATATTTTCAACCGGATCTTTATGATGTAAATAAAATTTTTCTATTTCTTCCTGTTCTTCAGCGATATCATACATTCTTACCCCAAAAATATATAAAGATACTGCCCATAGCTTTGCATCTTCAGGTTCCAAGACAAAAGGATAATGACTAAAGACATAATAATTCCAGTGTTCATTCAGTACTTGGAACACTGCCGGGTTATCATTTTCTATGTATTTGGAAAATATTTTGCTCACTTCTTCGCCAAAATGAAAGGCTCGATCTTCTAATAATTTAGGGTTGATTACACTTGATTTCCCAAACTTACAGACTAGGATATCTTCATCAATTTCTTTGTTATTCAATACTTGGATGATGAGGGACTTTAAAACTGGATTCTTCTTCTCATCTTGCAAATATCTTTTTAGTACGTTTAGAATGCTTTGAACATCTACCGTTTCTAACATACTGATGAGCTCCATTTGTTTTGTTACGTCATGTCCATGAAGAAGAATATTCTCTACTTCATTTATTTGCTCTCTTGTTTGAAAAGAAACATTCTTGCCACCCGTTCCTTTTTCGGCTATTTGTAATAAATTTTGCAGTTTCATACGATACAACTCAGAAATAGCTTCATTCGCTATTACATCATCTATTACCTTTTCTGCCTGCTCGAATTGATCTGTTTGTAGCAAAAGAGAAATATAAACATCCAATATATCTTCTGTAAATATCTCTTTCAAAATTCTTTCACAGTGCTCAATTGCCTCTTCGATTCGTCCAAGCTCGACTAGACAAATCACAATTGCTAATTCAGTTTGAGGTGTTTCTACCCCATTTATTCCCATCGACACAAATAACTCCAGTGCCTCTTCAAATTTTTTTTCATTTAATGCTGCATAACCTTTGTCTAACAATCGTTCTTTCACATGAGGAAAAAGAATGATTTTTTTATTCTGTGGCAAAGCTATCCCCCGTTTCTTTTTACCCTGTATTATGATAAAGTTTATCAAGGAAGTACAAAAAAAACAAATGACAATGATAATAGATTAGAAAAGTTTTTATCTAGGGTGTGGGAAACAACCTAGTGTGTATTTTTTGTCTACAACCTATTAATACACCGTTTTTAAATTATATTTTACTCTATTACAAAAAAACTATAGTTTATTCTAAATATTTCAAATTTTGATTGACTTTTCTAAAAACCGTTGATATTATAATAATTAGTTTCTAAAAATCATATTTATATAACCATAAAGAAAGGTGGACTTTTATGAAGTTAACACGAAATATTATTCTCTCCCTTATATTAGGTGCCTTGATTGGTACTATCCTAAACCTATTCCTTCCTGGAACCTTCGATGTATTAAATGCATATCTGTTTGTTCCTGTAGGTAACATCTTTTTAAACCTCATTAGAATGCTAGTCGTACCTATTGTCTTCTGTTCTATCACTCTGGGCGTTGCTGGGTTAGGCGACATTAGAAAAGTAGGTAGAATTGGGGGGAAAACTATTTCCTTCTTCCTTATTACAACAGCTCTTGCAATCATTCTCGGAATGGCTCTTGCTCTAGTAATCCAACCAGGAACCATCGGTAACTTCAATCTTTCCTATCAGTCATTTGAAGGAGTCGCATCATCTCCTAGTTTTGTAGATACCTTAGTTGATATTATTCCAACAAACCCTATTCTATCAATGGTAGAAGGTGATATGCTTCAGGTGATTTTCTTCTCGGTTCTTATCGGATTGGCTTTAGCAGCGCTGAAAGAAGAGACTGCAAGAACGACTCGTCTTTTAGAGGAAGCTAACAAAGTATTAATGTATCTTGTTACATTAATTATGTACACAGCTCCTTTTGGTACTTTTGCTTTATTAGCTTCTGCAATTGGACAACAAGGTTTCCCGGCAATGCAAGCTATGGCATTATATATGATAACAGTCACACTGGCTTTATTCCTTCACGTAGCAATTGTATACAGTTCTGCACTAAAAATATTAGGGAGTCGTAGTCCAATATGGTTTTTTAAAAATTTCTTTCCTGCTATGCTCGTTGCTTTCAGTACGTCAAGCAGTAACGCTACGTTACCTATTTCAATGAAAACAGCACAAGAAAATTTAGGTGTCTCGAAATCAATCAGCTCCTTTGTTCAACCACTCGGTGCTACTATTAACATGGATGGTACTGCTATTATGCAAGGTGTTGCCACGATTTTCATTGCCCAAGCGTACGGTATTGATTTAACAATCAACCAGTTAATCACGGTTGTTTTAACAGCTGTTCTTGCAAGCGTTGGTACTGCTGGTGTGCCAGGAGTAGGCCTTATTATGCTTTCCATGGTACTTCAGCAAGTTGGTCTCCCAGTTGACGGCATTGCACTAATTATCGGTATCGACCGTCTACTTGATATGCTCCGAACAGCAGTTAACATCAGCGGTGATACAATATGCGCTATTATTATTGACGAGTCCGAAAAGAAAAAATACAAAGCAGATACTTCTTCAGAGGATCTAGCTGTTTAGATTCGGTGTGAAGAAACAAAACATGAATTGTTGATAAACAGGTACCTATGGAATAAGCTCTTAGAAAGAGGCGTTTATTCTATAGGTACCTGTTTTATATAGGTTTCATCACTTTTCTCTTGTCCTATCGCTCGTTGATAGGAAGGTTATTCTAACTTTCCTACATCGTTTCCCCTTCACCTTCATTGATGTGGGGAATTCTTTTCGGAAAAACCGTTAAAAAATATCATTAGATTGTATAACTTCAAAAACTAGGATACAATAAAGTGAAACTTTCATCAGCGAATGCTGATGATTAGTTGAATCAATCGGGTATTTACGAGCAGTTATTTTTGGTTATCACCCACAATATATATTTTTTACATGTAAAGGATGTGCAGCTAGTGACCGTTTTCAAACAATTTTTCAAATCATTATTTTCATCAAAAGATATGGCATCATACCGATTCCAGAAAATTGGAAGAAGTATCATTTATGTGTTTCTGCTTTCAGCGTTAGCATCAGTACCACTGATTATACAACTACATACACTTTTTAGAGGAGAATTTTTAGAAATTAAAAATACGATAGCAGAAGAAGTTCCTGATTTTATAATTGAGGATGGGCTACTGCAAACTGATGACCCTACCCCAATTATAAAATATAGTGAAACTTTTACCTTTGCTTTTGATCCGAACGTGTCTGAATTAAGCGGTTCTTTGAGAAACAGTGATTCACTTTTTGCACTTTTGGAAGACAGGGCAATCATAAAGGTTGCTGGACAAGAGCAACTTTTATATTTTCAAACATTGGATTCAACAACACTTTCAAAAGCTGAAACTTTAGAACTCCTTCAATCATTAGAAGACCTATATCCTATTTTTACGGTTATGATTATTGTCGTTACTTTCTTGGTTACTGGTTTCCTAAAGTTTATTACAGTTACTTTCTTTGCATACTTAGCTACTCTTTTGGCAAAAAGTAGTAGACGGAGCATTTCATACAAACAAGGATGGAATATCATTGCTTACACATTGACCATTCCAACAGTTTTCTTTTTTATTATGGACATGCTTGAGGTTGATATTCCTTTTTCCTTTTCCCTCCAAGCATTTATTATCTTCTTCCTTCTGTTTCTTATCATTCGTGATATTCCACCTCAGAAGACTTCCAAACATTAACTGGATAACAGAAGTGAAAATGAGAAGAATCTATTTTTCTTGGTTCCCTCGTTTTCACTTTTTGAAATTTCTTTGTTCTAATTAACTTAGACAAGCATATATTTTTTGTAAGCTAGACTAAGAATAGGATTTTGGACACATTTTATACTTAATCCTTCCGTAAAGGAGCTGCTAATAAATGGGGAAAAGGCTATCCATTTTCCTTTTGGTGATAGTCGTTGTATACGTTATTTATTATGATTTAACGAAAGGGACTCTTTATAGTACTACTCCCCTTCCAACTAATGAATCCATAACAAAAACTTCCAAAGAAAATATCCCTTATAAAAACATTGAAATCAAAAGCGGCGATACGCTTCTTTCTATCGTAGAACAACTATCGACGACATCACCCATGCCATCATCTGATCAAATTATTAGTGATTTCCAAATACTGAATCCCAAAGTCTCCCCTACTGAATTAACTATAGGAAAATCTTACAAAATACCTATATACAATTAAAAAGTAAGCAAAAACAAGTCTTTGACCTTGTCATAAAGCAAAAATCACTATACAATAACAGATAGGTTTCTATAATATAGATAGATAAAAGTTTCACTTTATCCCGCATTAACGGGCAGTAACAAAACTTAACTCCCCGTAAATGCCCGATTGGTTCAACTAATTATCAGTGGGAAAATCACCCCCTGATAAAAGTTTCACTTTATGAAAAGAGGAGCGAAATACAGTGAATGAAATAATACATCGATCAAAAACAAGACCTGTGAAAGTTGGTACAGTTACGATAGGCGGTAGCAATGAATTATCGATTCAAAGTATGACTACAACAAAAACCCATGATGTAGCTGCAACGGTTGCAGAAATTAAACGCTTAGAAGAAGCTGGTTGTCAGATTGTACGAGTTGCTGTTCCTGATGAACGTGCAGCAAATGCCATTTCTGATATAAAGAGTCAAATAAACATTCCTTTAGTAGCTGATATTCATTTCGATTACAAGTTAGCTTTGAAATCCATTGATGGTGGAGTTGATGCTATCCGCATTAACCCTGGGAACATCGGTCGTCGCGAGAAAGTAGAAGCTGTTGTCAATGCTGCGAAAGCAAAGGGCATTCCAATTCGAATCGGTGTCAATGCCGGCTCACTAGAAAAGCATATTTTACAAAAATATGGCTACCCAACTGCTGATGGTATGCTTGAAAGTGCACTCCATCACATTAAAATTTTAGAAGAGTTGGATTTCCATGATATCGTCGTTTCTATGAAGGCCTCTGATGTCAGTCTAGCAATTGAAGCATATGAAAAGGCAGCACGTGCTTTTGACTATCCATTACATTTAGGAATTACGGAAGCAGGAACTCTTTTTTCCGGTACAATTAAAAGTGCCGCCGGTCTCGGAGCACTTTTAAGCAAAGGTATCGGCAATACGTTGCGGGTTTCCTTAAGTGCTGACCCAGTTGAAGAAGTAAAAGTGGCCCGTGAATTGCTGAAATGTTTTGGATTGGCATCCAATGCAGCCACACTCATCTCCTGTCCAACATGCGGGCGTATTGAAATTGACCTTATTAGCATTGCAAATGAAGTAGAAGAGTATATTCAAAACATCAAAGTACCAATAAAAGTTGCTGTTCTCGGTTGTGCAGTAAATGGTCCTGGCGAAGCAAGAGAGGCAGATATCGGCATCGCAGGAGCTAGAGGAGAAGGCTTGTTATTCCGTCATGGAAAAATTATCCGCAAAGTCCCTGAAGCAACGATGGTAGAAGAGTTAAAGAAAGAAATAGACGCAATTGCTGAGGAATATATGAAAAACAAAGAGAAGGAATTATCAGCTGAATAGAAGGAAAAAGGCATGAGTCCCAAAATAAGTCTCATGCCTTTTTGTTTCGGTAGATTGAGAGAATATCAATTAATCCCCTCAATCCCATTATGATTATTGATTCAATGAACTCTCCAATGTTAATGAAGTTGTAGCTCGTTGCCCACCCCGATAATAAGTAATTGAAACGGTATCTCCTACTTCTCTTTCTTCAAATAATAATTTTCTTAAATGTAACATGGAGCTCATTTGATGCCCGTCTATCTCAACAATTACATCATACATTTGCAAGCCGGCAGCATGTGCCGCTGAGCCTTGATTGACAGAAATTACAACAAGTCCACTTTCAACATCTTCAGGAAGATTCAATTCTGTTACGCGATTTTGAGATGGGACTTGAGACAACTCAACTAACTGTAATCCCATTTGCGCACGTTGCACTTCACCATTTTCTATGATTTGCTCCAAAATAGGTATTGCGGCATTTGTCGGAATAGCAAAACCAAGACCTTCAATTGCATCTCCAGCAATTTTACTTGAATTAATTCCAATTACTTCGCCATCCGCATTCAATAAAGCTCCTCCACTATTCCCTGGATTAATCGCTGCATCTGTCTGGATAACTTGTGCATGCCAATCTGATACACCATCTCCGTTCACATCTACGGGAATTAACCGTTCCTGGCTGCTTACTACCCCTTGGGTTACAGTTCCTGTCAAAAAGCCAAGAGGATTTCCAATGGCGATAACAGATTGCCCTGCAATAATACTATCAGAATCGCCTAATGTTGCGACATGTTCAACTGCACTCCCATCAATTTCTAGAACTGCAAGGTCCGTCCATAGGTCATATCCTACCAACCTTGCCACTAGAGAAGTTCCATTTTCTAAAGTCACTTCTAATTGCTGTGCTCCTTCTATTACATGCTGGTTGGTTACAATAAATGCCTTTCCATCCATTTTTTTGTAAATAACACCCGAACCGCTGCCAATTGTTTGAGAACTCGATTGTCCCTCTACTTCTCCAAGTAATCTTCCTAAAACATCATCAGCAGATGTATGTATGGCTGTTACACCTACTACGGATTTCCTTGCTTCCTGCACCATGATTGTTACATCATCTTGAGAAACACTATTGACTGTTACTGCTACATTACTAGTGTTTCCTGTATTCACTCTATCATTCACAAAAAGAAAACCACCTAGCATTGTAGACGATCCTAGCATTGCACCCAAAAAACCTGCGAGAATTGGATGAAGCCCTCTCTTATGTTTTTCCGTCTGTCTATTTTGCTCTATAACAACAGAATCACTTGGTATTTCAGTTTTTTCAACTTCTACGTCTTGTATGCTTTCTACGTTGCTACTATGAATCTCATTTATATTGTTATTTTCAGAATCATTTATATTGCTATTTTCAATATTATTCATTTTTTTAATGCCACCCTTCTAAAAAAGAACTTTTAATTTCATTATATCTTATGTCCTATGCAAGTTTGTGGCTTTACTTGCTTTTTTTAATGAAAAAAGATTAAGGGAGAAAGTGGCTAAGTCTCTTTCAAATCACAAAAAAGACTCGGTGGGTAACCAAGTCTTTTGGTGCTATGCTCTATTAACATAGCTGGGGAATAGAAGAAATTTTCACACTCTACAAAGGGGTTTGAGTTTTATGTGAAACTCTGTACATTCATACTACATCTTTTAGATTTCTTCTCCAAGTAATTCTGTGTTGAAAAAATCATTCGTTCCACAGACAACTGGCTAGTTTTTTGTTATAATAGCAAACATTAGCACTAAGTGATAAGAATTAAGGAGGTAGTTATGTTATCCATTCAAAAAATCAAAGAAATTCTTCCTCACCGTTATCCTTTTTTATTAGTAGACAGAGTCATTGAGGTTGAAGCAAAGCAAAGAGCAATCGCGATAAAAAATGTTTCAGTTAACGAACCTTTCTTTCAAGGTCATTTCCCTGAATATCCTGTTATGCCGGGAGTTTTGATTGTAGAAGCATTGGCACAAGTTGCCGGGATTGCTATGTACACAGAGGGAGAGAGTGATGGCTTAGGGTTATTTGCCGGGATTGACAATTGCCGCTTCAAACGACAAGTAGTCCCAGGTGATCAACTTCGCTTAGAATTTGAAGTCACTCGGACCAGAAGGAATATCATCAAAGGAAAAGGCATTGCTACAGTTGATAGTGAAGTGGCCTGTGAAGTAGAGATAATGATTGCATTGGGATAAGTACGTAGAAGGGCTATATGAAACGGCGGTTACACCTATTTCACATAGCCCTATTCTCCACTACTTCATTTCATTAAAAATATCTGTAAGCACTGGTACAACTTGTTTTTTCCTTGATACAACACCTTTTAATAAAGCAGTATTGTTTTCAAGGGTTACATTGAATGCTTTCTCTACTGCTGCTGTTTTCTTTCCAACAGCCAGCCCAACAGAATCATTATTTAAAATGTCTGTAATAACAAGTAAAAATAAATCTAAGCCTTTCTCATCAACAACTTTTGAAATAGCTACTTCTAATTCTTCCTGTCTAGTAAGAACATCATTCGTATCTACTACATTCACTTGCGCAATTTCTACTTTCGCATTTCCCATTGGGAACTCTTTTGCATCCAAAGAAATTAATTGTTCCACTGTTTTATCACTTATATCAGCTCCGGCTTTTAGCATGTTTAAGCCGTACTCCTCAGCAGATACTCCTGCAATTTCCGCTAATTCATTAGCTGCATCAATATCAGCTTGTGTGCACGTAGGTGATTTAAACAATAAAGAATCTGAAACAATTGCTGACAGCATTAATCCAGCAATATTTTTTGGAATTGCTACATTATTTTCCTTATACAGCTTAGAAATAATTGTAGCTGTGCATCCCACTGGCTCTATACGCATATATAAAGGATCGCTTGTTTCAAAGTTTGCGATACGGTGATGATCGATTACTTCAATGACACGAACATCCTCTCTGTCACTTACGCTTTGTTGAAGTTCATTATGGTCAACCAAGATAACCTCATTCACTTCATTGGAAACAGTTTCCATGAAACGAGGGGCTTCTGCTTTAAATGTTTCTAACGCGTAGGCAGTTTCTCCGTTTAACTCTCCTAAACGAACAGGCTCAACGTTCATTCCTAGTTGTGTTTTTAGATCTGCATAAGCAATTGCTGAACAGATAGTGTCTGTGTCTGGGTTTTTATGCCCGAAAATAAGTACTTTTTCCATTGATTATTTTGCTCCTTTTTATGTATTATCTACTCATTTATTTTATCATATCTTCTCAAGCTGTGCGAGTGGCTATGTATTTTTCACTTAGTCAAACCAACCTTTTTTCTTAAAGTATACATACATTCCAATTGTTATTCCAATCATAATCAGCCATACAAAAAGGTACCCAAACCTCCACGATAACTCAGGCATAAAGTGAAAGTTCATTCCATATACTCCTGCAATAAATGTTAATGGCATAAAAAACATAGAAACGAGGGTCAATGTTTTCATCACATTGTTCATATGGTCGTTACTTAAAGAATAATAATTATCACGTATGTCAGCAGTAAATTCGTAATTTTCATCAATCATGTAGGCTAACTGTACCAAATGGTCGTGAATGTCCTTAAAATAGTATTTGGTGTCATTCCCCATTCCATAGGTCTCCATATATAACAATTTATATACTAAATCACGCATTGGCAAAATTGCCTTTCTTAACTTAGCCAGGTCCCCACGAATTTTGTATACTTCATTCATCGTCACTTTTAAAGACCGATATGTCATCTCCCCATCTAGTTCTGGCAATCTATCTTCAATTTCATACAACGGCGGAAAAAATTGATCTACCAAAGCATCAATCATATGATGAAGCAAATTCATCGGGTGATCATTTTGGCGATAACGAGGAAAATCTTCCCATATACGTTCAACCTCATCAATTTTCTTTTGATGGAATGACACCAAAAATTTATCCCCAATAAAGATGTTTAACTCCTCTGGCTTATAGCTTTTTTTATTCCACTTGTTAAGAATAAGAAACCAGTAATTGTCGTAAACATCTATTTTAGGACGCTGCTCATGCTCCAGGCAATCCTCTATTGCCAAAGGGTGAAACTGAAAATAATCTTTTAAACTTGCTGCTTCTTCCGCATTTGGTTCACTAATATCTACCCAGTACCATTCAACCCTCTCGTTCTTAGTTTCCTCAAGCGTTATGTTTTGCACTATTTCTTTTTTCTTCGTCACTGCCATCACTCGAATCATATATGTACATTCCTTTATTTTATTGATTGTAGTAAAATAATCATATCAGATGATAGAGCATGGGTAAAATGAAACACTTATCATTGAAGGTTTTGAAAAATGAAAAAGGAGATAAACGATGGAACATTTAATAAATCCTAAGGTGAAAAACATTCAAATTAGCGGTATTCGACAGTTTTCTAATTATGTTTCCCAGTTTGACCATGTTATTTCTCTAACACTCGGGCAACCAGATTTTCCTACACCTTTGCCTGTAAAAGAAGCCGGTATAGAAGCTATTGAAAATAACCACACCTCTTATACTCATAATGCCGGCTTAGTAGAATTGCGCCAAGCAGCTAGCAATTTTCTTCAGGAAAAATATGGTCTTATGTATCAACCTGAAAATGAAATTATTACTACTGTTGGTGCTAGTCAGGCCATCAATATTGCGCTAAAAACTATTTTAGAAGAAGGAGCCGAAGTCATTCTACCTGCCCCTGTTTACCCTGGGTACGAACCGATTATCCAACTTTGCGGTGCAAAACCTGTTTTTGTTGATACGACGAGTACCAACTTTATTCTTACAAAGGAAGCCTTGGAAGAAGCAATTACTGATAAAACTCGCTGTGTTATCCTTCCATATCCATCTAATCCAATTGGGGTAACAATTACCAAAGAACAATTAGCTGACATTGCCTCAGTATTGGAAAATAAGGATATTTTTGTATTATCAGATGAAATTTACAGCGAATTGGTTTACGATAGCCAACATATTTCCATTGCATCATTTCCAAGTATGCGTCATAAAACCATTGTGATTAATGGCCTTTCTAAATCACATTCCATGACTGGATGGAGAATCGGCTTCACATTTGCTCCTGCTTATCTAACAGAGCAAATGTTAAAAGTTCATCAGTACAACGTATCTTGTGCTTCCTCTATTTCGCAATTTGCCGCACTAGAGGCATTAACGACTAGTAAAAATAGTCCCCATGCTATGCGCGAAGCTTACAAAAAAAGACGAGACTTTATGTACAGTAGGCTAATAGAGATGGGATTGGAAGTAGTTGAGCCTACTGGCGCTTTTTACATGTTTCCATCTATTCAGAAATTTGGTTTGTCTTCCTTTGATTTTGCAAAAAGATTAGTAGAAGAACAACGCCTAGCTGTCGTTCCTGGTTCAGCCTTCACATCATTTGGAGAAGGATATATTCGCTTGTCTTATTCTTACAGTATGGAAATGTTAGAAGAAGGATTGAATCGTTTGGAAAAATTTGTTCAAGGGTTATAAGAAAAGCACAAGCGTCTTGTTCAGACCCAACCTGCAAATGTTCTTCACACCTAAAGGCGCTTTTTGTCTTTACGGTGGGAAGATTATTTGATGCGTAGGGGCTAAGCACTGGAGCTATACAAACTTTCTTAAAATAAAAACTGAGGTGTTTATTATGAAACCAACATTCTTGTTTATCGGTGCTGGGCAAATGGCTACAGCGATGATTAAAGGGCTACACAATGATGTACACATCATTGCTTCAAACAAAAAGAATCATCAGCAACTGGACTATCTCCATTCTACATACGGAGTAGATACCACAACAAACTGGAAACAAGCTGTTCCTAGCTGTGATGTCGTTATTTTAGCAATTCCGCCTCAAGCCCATAAAGAGATTCTTCAAGAGCTTGCTCACTGTATTACCAACCAACTAGTCATTACTGTGGCCGGTGGCATTGGATTGCAACTATTACAGGAGATGCTTCCCGAGAATACTTCTATTTCCTGGGTTATGCCCAACACCGCTTCTGAGGTAAAACAGTCTATTTCATTATACACATACAGCAATGTGTTACCCGAGGGACATCAACAATTACTACACACTTTTCTAGATGGTATCGGAGAGTCTGTTCAATGTACTGAAGAACAAATCCTTAACCTAACTGCTGTTACCGGCAGTGCACCTGCATTTGTTTATGAATTTGCAAATGCCTTGGAGGAGGTTTCTATGTCATTTGGGATTTCAAAAGAACAAGCGAAGACACTTGTTGCCCAAATGATATTCGGATCTGCAATGATGTTAAAAGGTGAGAAAGATTCTATTGCATTAAGAAATGATGTAACAAGTCCTGGTGGCTCTACTGCTGCAGGTATCCAAACACTAGAAGAAGGACAATTTTCCAAACTTATTCAAGCGGCAGTTCATAATACGAATAAAAAGGCAGGGGAATTGGCGAAATAATAGAACAACATGCACTGAGAGCAAAATTAGGATAACTTACTATGGTGTCCGCAATTACTACAAAATGCCCTCTATGCTCATACAGACTTGAGAAATGTTACTTACCTATTCAAAGGGGAAGGAATGGTTTATTACAACCATTTCTCCCCCTTGGTAAATTAAATTTTAGTCAGCATTATTATGCTCTTTCTTCAAACAACTTGACAACTTCTACAATAACGTTCGTCGCTTTTTCCATGTTTTCAAGAGAAATATATTCAAATTTCCCATGAAAGTTCTCTCCACCAGTGAATATATTTGGAGTCGGCAGTCCCATATAGGATAATTGAGAACCATCAGTCCCCCCACGAATTGGAGAAATTTTCGGTTCAATATCCAAGTTTTTCATTGCTTGTTCGGCAATTGCAACAATTTCTTTCACTGGTTTGATTTTCTCACCCATATTATAGTATTGATCCTTTACCTCTAGTGTAACTCTTTCTTCACCGTATGTTTCTTTCAGTTCATTAGTAATTTTTTCAATGAACGCTTTTCTATTTGCAAATGCTTCTTTATCAAAATCACGAATAATATAGAACAATTTTGCCGTTTCTACATCTGCTTGGAAATCTAACAAATGATAAAAACCTTCGTATCCTTCTGTATATTCCGGTGCTTCTTCTTCTGGTAATTTCCCATGGAACTCCATTGCCATTTTTCCAGCATGAATCATTTTGTTTTTCGCAGTTCCTGGGTGAACATTGTTTCCATGAAAAGTAATCGTTGCAGCTGCTGCATTGAAACTTTCAAATTGTAGCTCACCAAGTGGACCACCATCAATCGTATACGCAAATTCCGCATTGAATTTTTCTACATCAAATTTATGAGGTCCTCTGCCTATTTCCTCATCTGGCGTAAAGGCAACACGGATATTCCCATGTTTGATTTCGGGATGGTCGATTAAATATGCCATTGCCGTCATAATTTCTGCAATTCCAGCTTTATTATCAGCTCCTAAAAGTGTTGTCCCATCCGTTGTAATAAGAGTATGGCCAACATAATTTGCCAATTCCGGATATTCTTTTGGTGACAAAACAACATTTTGTTCTTTATTTAAAACGATATCTTTTCCATCGTAGTGCTCGACAATTTGAGGATTTACATTTTTACCTGTAAAGTCAGTTGCTGTATCTACATGTGCTAAGAAGCCGATTGTTGGAACTTCTTTTTCTGTATTACTTGGGAGGGTCGCCATTACATAGCCATTTTCATCAATCGTTACATCTGTCATCCCTATTGATTTCAGTTCTTCTACTAACATATTCGCCAAATCCAGTTGTCCTAGGGTTGACGGACATGTCGCGCTATTCATATCAGATTGTGTTTCCACCTTTACATATGTAATAAATCTGTCTAGAATTTCTTTTTTCATTTTCAATCATCTCCGTTCTAAAAAATAAATGGTGCTGTTTCAATTTTATCATCCGTTACAAGTCACGTAAAGATACAGCTATTTGTTGATATTTATTCTCATAAAAGAAAATATAATGTATTTTAGAATAATTTTCAAATTTTTAAAAAATAATGGGAATTTTTAAAAAAACAATTCCCGAGAAAACGATTGTACTTTCGAGTTATTTTTTCTTAATATAATTCCAGAGGATATATTGACTAGAAATTTATCATAATGAATAATGAGTAGGAATACTTTTTGCACAAAATACTTTTTAGGAAGGTAGAAATTTTTATGGAAAAAGAAAATAAAGATAGTAATTTGATTCAGAGTTTACTTAATAATATTGAAAAAGTAGGGAATAAATTACCCCAGCCCGCCGTTATTTTCCTCTGTCTATGTGCCGCTATCATTGTACTATCTCATGTATTTTACTTACTCGGAGCCGGTGTTACCTTCGAAAGAATGAACACTGAAACATATACTTTAGAAACGGTAGAAATGAACGTACAGAGCTTATTAACAGCTGATGGTATTCGTTTCATCTTCACATCTGTCGTCACGAATTTCACCAACTTTCGAACTTTAGGCGTGGTACTAGTTGCCATGGTCGGTGTTGGTTTAGCAGAGGCCGTTGGTTTGATTGACGCTTTAATCCGCAATTTAATCAATGTTGTTCCAAAAAGATCACTGACATTTATTATTGCTTTCTTAGGTGTTTTATCTAGTGTCGCAACTCATGCAGGTTATTTAGTGCTTATTCCTTTAGGTGCGGCAATTTTTTATAAAGTCGGCAGACACCCAATTGCAGGATTGGCTACTGCTTTTGCAGGAGTGGCAGCCGGTTTTAATGCCAATATTTTTATCACACCAAACGATGGAATGTTGACAGAAATCACCAAAGAGGCTGCTCACCTACTCGACCCGAATTACTCCATTGATTTAACAGCAAATATGTATTTCTCTATTGTTTCAACTGTTTTTGTAGCTATTGTTTGTGTGTTTATTACAGAGAAATTCATTGAACCTCGCTTAGGTGTTTATCAAGGCAATGCAGATATCATAACGGAAGACATCTCTTCGGAAGTGGAAGCAAAAGGATTGCGTTATGCTTTGTTCGGGTTTATTGCTGTTGTTGTTTTACTAGCAGCACTTACACTCCCTGCTGGTGCACCTTTACGTCACCCTGAAACAGGAGATATTATTGGTTCTACTCCTTTTATGGAGAGTCTTATTTTCAATATTATGCTGGTGTTCCTAGTTCCAGCAATTTGCTTTGGAATTGGTACTTCTAAAATAACATCCAGTGCAAATGTTGTCGAGCCTATCGTAAGTGTATTCAGTAGTTTAAGTAGAATGATTTTCTTATTGTTAATTGTCAGTCAATTTATCGCCTACTTCAATTACAGTAATTTAGGAACTGCCCTTGCGGTAAATTTAGCTGAGGTCTTAAGAAATCTAAACATGGGAACCCTCCCGCTACTACTGATGTTCATTTTTATTGTCGGAACAATTGACTTTGTTCTAGTAGGTGTGATTCCAAAGTTCGCCATTCTCGCACCTATCTTTGTACCATTATTTATGAAATTAGGTGTGTCTCCTGAGGCGATGATTGCAGCATACAGAATTGCAGATTCGCCAGTAAATGCTATCACACCTTTAATGCCGTACTTTGCTCTTATCGTAACCTTTGCCGAAAAATATGATAAGAAAATTCGCCTTGGTACAATCATCTCTACGATGCTTCCGTATACTATCACAATATTCATTTCATGGACCGCATTATTTGTCCTGTGGTATGTTTTCAATCTACCTTTAGGGCCAAATGTCTTTATTCACTTACCTTAAGAAAAGCGTAAGCGCCTTGTTCAGACCCGACTGGCAAAGGTTCTTTCAAACCAAAGGCGCTTTTTGCCTTTGTATTGGGAAGGTTATCCCACAGGGGGATGACTTTCAGCCCTTTGACACGAGGGTCTAGGCGCTGGACCTAGACAAACTTATACTTTTCTAATCCTTAAAAAAACAGGCTGTATGAAATGAGCAAAAGATGCTCATTTCATACAGCCTAAATCATTCAACTATTCCTGCTCTTCTAAAAAATCCTTATCCCTTGTTCTCACAAAATAATACGAACTTATCCATGCAGTTATTGGAATAATCAAAGCAATCCCAATACCTGCGCAAAAAATTGTCAGCATTTCCGCACTAAACACCTTTGAATTGATGATTTCTCCAAGAGAATAAGTTAAGTCCTTAAACCATATCAATAAGGCTAGATAACCTCCAAAAAAAGCAAAAAATAGTGTATTCGTATTGGTTCCTAAAATATCTCTCCCGATATATAAACCGAAAGTGAATAGTTCTTTTCTCGTCATCGATGAATTGTGTTGATACATTTCATGCATTGGTGAAGCAATGGAAATAGCCACATCTGTAATTGCTCCGATTGTGCTCATGATAATCACTGCTGCACTTATTTTCACAAAATCCACACCAATATACATGGAGAACATACTCAATTCCTCAATCTCCTCTTCACCAAACCCCTGAATCATCGCCATTTCCGTAATGACAACAATAAAGAAAAGAACAATAACAATCGTAATCAACGTAGAAATAAAGGCGACTTTTGTTTTTCTGTTAATCTCATTAATATAAAAAAGAGTAATCGCGCTTATCCCAATCGACGCAATAATTGTTAGAATAATTGGGTCAATGGCCGGATCTGTCATTAACAGAACTGCAAGAAACAGCACAGCAAAATTGAAAAATAGAGCAAAAAAGGAACGGGCTCCCTTTTTTCCACCAACAAGAATCATTAATACCAATAAAATTGTTGCCAATAATCCTAGTGTGCTCATATCTCCGCCTTCTTTCTATTTACAAAGAAAATGGCGGTATACAAACCTATAGGAATGGTCAACACAATTCCAATTCCTCCTGCCATCGCCCGAGCCAATTCTAGCGAAAGATTCATGGAAAGTGTATATCCTATCGGCGAACCGTTCATAAAGTACAAAATAAGCGTTGGAATAGCCCCACTAATATATGCGAAAAACAAAATATTTGTCATAGTCCCCATAATATCTTTACCAATATCCATTCCAGACTGCCTCAATACCTTTATTGGAATGTTATTATTTTTTTCAAACAGTGCAAATATGGATGAGGACATGGTGATGGCTACATCCATTACCGCTCCCAACGACCCTATCATCACACCAGCCATAAAAATCATACGATAAGGGCGGGTGATAAATTGCATTTCTTCATAGCGAAGTCCTTGTTCATTCGTTATCTGCATAGCCAAATAAGTAATAAGTATCGAGGCAAATGTCGCTAGTAAGGTCGCTATGATCGCCGCAAAGGTTTTTTCATTATAGCCGTTCACTAATAGCAAAGAAATGACCGTAAATAAGATGATACCGACTCCGCTTATGAGCACTAGACTAATATCCGAAGTGTTCAAATAAACATTCAATGCAAACGATAAAATTGCTGCATTTACTACTAAACTAATAATTGAATATAGCCCCTGCTTTTTTCCAACGATTAGCAAAATAAAGATAAAAAGCCAAGCAACCAGCACCACATATGTATCTCTTTTTACATCTTTGATAGTTCCCGATAATGCTGTATCTTCCTCTGAACTCTCGCTAATCAAAACAAATAAATCATCGCCCACACTATATTCTTGGTCGAAGCCTCCAGACAATGAAAATTCATTTGTCAAATAAATCAGCTTACCTTCTTCTACTCCGTTTTTCACTTCGGCTGTAATCCTCTGGGTGAAAATTTTATCCTTGTTCCCAAACATATCAATCGTTTCCTCTGTATCAACGAGATTGATTTCTAGCACCCTTGCAATCGAACATTCATAGAGTGAATGGTTGTTCTGAACAAACAACATAGAAACCACAAAGCACAAAACTAGTCCCCCGTAAAAAATCATTTGTTTCTGTGTCATTTCCCTCAGTTTGTTTCTCAAACATTTCAAAAAAAGACCCCCATTTGAGCTATAGGGTTGTGAGAATTGTTCAAAACTGTCCAATTCTCACAACCCTATGTCTTCTTTATTCAGCTTAATAAGCTTTACCCCAGTAAACCATCTTGGTAGCTGGCTTTCCACAGCACACACAAGTGGATGATAATTGTTCCTGTTCAAATGGCATACAGCGGGAAGTTACACTTAAATCTTCTTTTATTTTTTCTTCACAAGCAACATCTTCACACCACATTGCTTTGATGAAACCTTGCTGTTCTTCTGCGATTTGTTGTAATTCTTCATAAGTTGTTGCTACATGTGTATTTTCCTCACGGTGAGCTTTCGCACGATTGTACAAGCTTTGGTGAATTTCTTCTAACAATGCTGGAATTTTTGTTGCTAATTCAGCCATTGGCACGAATATTTTCTCACGAGTATCACGTCTCACGAGAACAACTTGTTCTTTTTCAATATCTTTAGGACCAACTTCTAAACGAATTGGTACACCCTTCATTTCATACTCGTTATATTTCCAACCTGGTGATTTGTCAGAAGCATCCATTTTTACACGAGCAAACTGTTGAATTTGCCCTTGCAACTCTGCAGCTTTCTCTAATACACCTTCTTTATGTTGGGCAACTGGCACAATCATTACTTGTGTTGGTGCAATTTTTGGAGGTAAAACAAGCCCGCTGTCGTCACCATGAACCATAATTACTGCCCCGATAACACGAGTTGTCATTCCCCATGATGTTTGATGAACGTATTGTAATTCGCCATTCTTATCTGCATATTGAATATCAAATACTTTCGCAAAACCATCTCCAAAGTTATGAGATGTTCCTGTTTGTAATGCTTTTTTATCATGCATCAAACTTTCAATTGTATATGTTGATTCTGCACCAGCAAATTTTTCTTTTTCTGTTTTTTGTCCTTTTACAACAGGGATAGCTAAGTATTCTTCACAGAAATCTGCATATACATTTAACATTTTAATTGTTTCTGCTTCCGCCTCTTCTTTCGTAGCATGTGCAGTATGCCCTTCTTGCCATAAAAATTCAGTTGTACGTAAAAAAGGACGAGTCGTTTTTTCCCAACGAACTACTGAACACCATTGATTGTATAACTTTGGTAAATCATTGTACGATTGAATGATTTTTCCATAGTGTTCGCAAAATAGTACCTCTGAAGTTGGACGAACTACTAGCTTTTCAACTAATTCTTCACTTCCAGCATGAGTTACTCGCGCTACTTCAGGCGCGAATCCTTCCACATGGTCCTTTTCTTTTTGCAAAAGACTTTCTGGAATGAACATTGGCATATAGACATTTTCATGACCTGTTTCCTTAAACTTCTTATCAAGAACAGCCTGAATATTTTCCCAAACGCTGTATCCGTAAGGGCGTAAAATCATACAACCTCTCACACTAGAATAATCAACTAGCTCCGCTTTCTTCACAATGTCTGTATACCATTGTGCAAAATCTACATCCATTGCTGTAATTTCACTGACAATTTTTTTATTCTTTGCCATCATATTCCCTCCATATTTTTGTATATATCCGGAAGGGGCAATAAAACAGCTTATTTTATTACTGTATTATCATGTTCGCCCATTCCTACGATTTTTGAGAAGGGGTCGGTTCTTAGCCCCTTCTCAAAAATCGCGCATAAAAAAACCCCGCCCCTAAAATAGGGACCGAGTTTGTCATTCGGTGGTACCACCCTGATTAGCATCTGAATAGATACTCTCTCATACAGATAACGGCTGCTCCGCTGTAGCCTACTATTCATTCGGTACAGGACTCAAAGGCTGGTTCCATATGATTTTTTTAGAAACCTCTCAGCTATGGTTCCCTCTCTGAAAAAAATGCTCATATGTACTATTCCTTATCAATGTCTAGTGTTGTAAGAAATGAGATAGAATCTTCTTTCTCACAATCCTATTTTATTTTGATTTTATCATAGTACAATCTTCTCCATTTTGCAAGGGGTTGTGCTAGATTAAAGCAAACCAAATAGCAACTACGCAATCCTTTCCAATGCTTGAACTGTTACATTACTATATGTTCCATAAGAAACAGCCAAAATCTCCTAAATGAGTTTTTGCGTTTCCAGTACTAAAGAATTACAAAATTCTTATTCCTCTTTGTTAATTTAC
The DNA here is from genome assembly GCA_027451065.1 of Bacillaceae bacterium. Classification (GTDB taxonomy): domain Bacteria; phylum Bacillota; class Bacilli; order Bacillales; family Bacillaceae_G; genus DAIDKD01. The sequence goes on from DAIDKD010000001.1 coordinate 27,586, forward strand.
TTTTTGCTTGTCATGAAATGATATACAGCACCAATCAAGTTGGCGTCATTAGAAAAAGCACATCTTTGTACATTAATAGGTAATGTGGCAATTTCTATATTTTCAATCATTACGTTTAATTTTTCACGAATACGAGTAATGATATCTTCACGGGCACTAATAGCTCCTCCTATGACAATCATATCTGGATCATATATGTATTGTAAGTTGTAAATACCATGTGCCATTGTTTCAAAGTATTCATCAATCGCTTGAATACAGTCTGTGTCCCCATCCTCCGCATATTGAAAAACTTTCTTGCCATTCCACTCTTCTTTATTCGCTTCTTTCAATGCTACAACCTTTTCCACTAAAGCATTTGTAGAACCATTTTTGCTCCAGCTTATAAATTCCTTCTTTTTAAAATCCATCTCCATAATCATATATCCAAATTCTCCACCGTAAAGATGTTTTCCTGTATGTAATTTACGATCTTTAATAATCGCTCCGCCAATGCCAGTTCCACATACAATAAATAACACATCATTTGCCTCTTTTGCTACACCTTGCCATACTTCTGCCAAAGCAGCACAATTCGCATCATTTTCCATTGACACAGATAATCCTGTTTTCTCTTCCAGCAATTCACGAATATTCGGACCGTGTATACACGATACTGCACTAGCACCACCTATAACACCTGTCTTATCATTAACTGCTCCAGGAAAACTTAATGCAATTCCCTCGATAAGATGATTTTTTTGAAAAGATCGAGTAATTTCCACTATTCTACCAAGTAGGGAGTCTATTTCATCTTTTGGCGTTTGAAAATCCCCTGTTTCCATCACTTCAGCTTTTTCATTTACCAGTCCATACTTTACTGCAGTCCCCCCAATATCAAATGCTGCATAATACATGTATCTCACCTTCTCTACTTATATTCAAGCGCTTTCAAACCGCTTATATGTATCATTATAGACGGTAAGTCTCGTTTTGAGAAGAGTGAAGTTTATTTTTAAGGCTACCGTAGATGTTAGAGTCATTTCTTCCTCTAGCTCATTTGCCCCTGCTATTATTTCTTTTCCTTTTAGAAGCGTTCCGTCTAAATCAATGATAAATAATCCCATTGCGTACACCTTTTCTGTTGAGTATATACAAAGAAGGTGACGAAAACCACTAGTCACCTTCTTTTGCTCTTCTATTTTTCGGATGTCTCCTATCTACGAGCCATATTGCCTTTACGTAATTCATTACGCAAAGAAAGCAATGATGTATCTTTGTTGATTAAAATGTATTCAGTATCTGTCATTTCAGCCCAGTCATATAGTTGCTCAGCTGTTACTACAAATGAAAGTGATGTATGGTGTGCTCCACCTGCATAAATCCAAGCTTCTGCTGATTCACTTACAGACGGTTCTGGCTTCCACAAAATACTTGCTACTGGTAGATGAGGCATTTCTTGCTTTGTATCTACTGCTTCTATTTCGTTTACAAGTAAACGGAATCCCGTTCCCATATCGACAACAGATGCTACCACTGCTCTTCCACTTTGGCCGTTGAAAATGAGACGTGCTGGATCTTCTTTTCCACCGATTCCTAATGGTTGAACATCAATTTTTGGTTTATCCGCTGCAATTGTTGGACAAACTTCCAACATATGTGACCCTAGGATGGATTCGTTACCAGGCTCAAAATGGTACGTGTAATCTTCCATGAAAGAAGTTCGTTTGTTGTTTGCCATTATTTTCATTAAGCGAACTAGCGCTGCTGTTTTCCAGTCACCTTCCCCACCGAATCCATAGCCTTGAGCCATTAAACGTTGTACTGCTAAGCCTGGAAGCTGCTTCATACCATGTAAATCTTCAAATGTGGTTGTGAAAGCACCGAAACCACCTTCTTGTAAAAATGACTGCATTCCTAACTCAATTCGTGCTTGTTCTTTTACAGAATCTAGGTTAGATGTCACAATTGTGTATTCTTCTTGATATTCGTCTAACAATTGTTTCACTTGTGCATCAGATACATCCTTCATTCTTGCAACAAGATCACCAATTCCGTACCCGTTAATAGACCATCCGAAACGGATTTGAGCTTCTACCTTATCGCCCTCTGTCACAGCAACTTCACGCATGTTGTCACCGAAACGTGCTACTTTTAAATTTTTACTCTCGATACAGGCAATTGCTGTGCTCATCCATTGATTCATACGCTCACGAACATCCGCGGCTTCCCAATGTCCGGCGATAGCTTTGCGAGCGATTCCTAATCTCGAAACCATAAATCCATACTCACGGTCACCATGTGCTGACTGATTTGTATTCATGAAGTCCATATCAATTTTATCCCATGGAATATCACGGTTAAATTGAGTATGTAAATGTAATAGTGGTTTGTTGAGAATTTGTAGACCTGCAATCCACATTTTTGCAGGTGAGAATGTATGCATCCATGTGATAACCCCAGCACAGTGCTCATCATTATTTGCTGCTTGTAAAATGTTACGAATTTCCTCTGATGTTGTGACAACTGCTTTCCACTCAATTATGTAGGAAATTTCTTTGTCTTGATTGAAACCTTCTACCATTTTTTGCGTGTGTTCATTGACTTCATGTAATGTTTCCTCACCGTATAAATGTTGACTTCCTGTCACAAACCAAAATGAATATTTTTTTACCTCTAACATCGTATTTCCTCCTATTTTATTTATTTGTTTAATTACAACTGCACGTCGCTTGATGGAAGTTCTTTTTTCAAAAAGTTGATGAGTCCGTTGTTATCTCTCTTACTTCTCTTGCCCATAGTATGCGTCTTTTCCATGTTTTCTTAAATAATGCTTATCTAGTAAATACTGTTCCATTGAGTCTACTGTTGGATTAATATGATAAGTATTTATCGCCATTTTTGCCACTTCTTCAAGTACTACTGCATTATGAACAGCCTCATGAGCATCCTTTCCCCAACAAAATGGAGCGTGTTGGGAAACAATTACTCCTGGTACTGCTACAGGGTCTAGGTTTTTCTCACGGAAGGTTTCAATAATCACATTACCTGTTTCTAATTCATAGTTAGTGTCCACTTCCTCAGCAGTTAAAGCTCTTGTACAAGGTACTTCACCATAATAGTAATCTGCATGGGTTGTCCCTAAGGCAGGAATTGGCTTCCTTGCTTGAGCCCAGCTTGTTGCAAAAGGAGAATGGGTGTGGACAACTCCTCTAATTTCTGGAAAAGCTTTGTACAATGCAATATGAGTAGCAGTATCAGAGGAAGGACGAAGATTTCCTTCTACGACATTTCCTTCCAAATCAACGACCACAAGATGTTCTTCCTTTAACTCATCGTAAGGTACACCGCTCGGTTTAATGACAACTAGATTTTTCTCACGGTCAATGCCACTTACATTTCCCCATGTAAAAGTAACCAAGTTGTACTTCGGAAGCGTTAAATTAGCTTCTAATACTTCTTTTTTCAAAGACTCTAGCATACTGCTTCACCTTCTTTTGTTTTTGTTGCTTCACTTTTTATTTGTTTCAAAGTTTTCATTACATCATTTTCTCCACGTCCAAAATAGTCATATAGACGTGTGTATTCTGCGAATAACTTTTCATATATTTTGACATTTTCTGCAATTGGCTGATAATATTCATCTTTTACTTTCGCCATTTTTTCAGCTGCATCAGTAATTGTGTTGTAGCCGCCATGCTCTTCACCTGCTGCTACTGCTCCAAACATTGCTGAACCTAATGCTGGAGTTTGGGAAGAAGCAGAGATTTTTATGTCCATATTGAATACATCTGCATAAATTTGCATCATTAATTGATTTTTCTCAGCAATGCCACCGCATGCGTAAATCTCGTTAATAGGTACACCTGATTTTTTGAACGCTTCCACAATTGTATAAGCACCATACGCCGTCGCTTCAATCAAAGCACGATATACTTCTTCAGATTTTGTTAAAAGAGTCATTCCCATCATCATTCCAGTTAAATCAACATCTACGAGGGTAGAGCGGTTTCCATTCCACCAATCAAGAGCCAATAAACCACTCTCTCCAACAGCTAATTTACTTGCCTTCTCTGTTAATAACTGATGAATATTCATTCCTTTTTCTTCAGCTTCTTCATAATAACTAGTAGGAACACAATTTTCTGTAAACCACTCAAAGTGATCTCCAACACAAGATTGTCCTGCTTCATATCCCATGAAACCTGGAATCACACCATCTTCTACAACGCCACACATACCTGGTACGATTTTTTCCTCTTCTCCAAGTAACACAGTACAAGTAGAAGTACCCATAATCATTAAATATTTCCCAGATTCTGTGATTCCAACTGCTGGTGCTGCTACATGAGCATCCACATTTCCAACTGCTACTGCCGTTCCAGGAAGTAATCCAGTTAACTTAGCAGCTTCCTCTGTTATTTCTCCAGCTTTTGTTCCTATCGGATAGATATCTGTACTAAATTTCTCTTCGATTACGTTTTCAAGACGCGGGTCTAATGCTTTAAAGAATTCTTTCGATGGGTATCCATCTTGTTTGTGCCAAATCGCTTTATATCCTGCAGTACAACTGTTACGTACAACTTTACCTACAAGTTGTGAAATTACCCAGTCTGTTGCCTCAACAAATTCATTCATCTCCTCATAAATTTCTGGCGCTTCATCTAAAATTTGCCAAATCTTTGGAATTGCCCATTCAGAAGAAATTTTCCCACCATATCTTTGTAAAAATTTCTCCTCACGCTCTTCTGCAATCGCATTCAATTTGTTCGCTTCATCTTGTGCTGCATGATGTTTCCATAGCTTCACATATGCATGTGGGTTCTTTTTGTTTTCTTCTTTCAAACATAGAGGCACAAGATTTTCATCGATTGGAAGAACCGTACAAGCTGTAAAATCAATCCCTACCCCAATCACATCTTTGGGATCTATATTAGCTTCCTCCAAAACTGCCGGAATGGTAATCTGCAAAACTTCTAAGTAATCAGTAGGATGTTGAAGTGCCCAATCATGCTCTAATTTCGTCACTCCATCCGGCAAGTACTCATCCATTACACCATGAGTGTACGATTTTACGGCTGTAGCAACTTCTTTTCCTGTTGCTACATCTACAAGAACTGCCCTTCCTGATTGTGTCCCGTAATCGATTCCAATTGTGTATTTTGTCATTTTGTTTGTTCCCTCCCTAATTTATGAAAAAAGAAAGTTGTATGTAATATATGCTTATTCGGCATTACTTGTTCGTACATATTTTTAGTATACATTTATTTTTTGTTCTTTTCAATATAAAAATCCTAAAGTTTGCTACAAGTAATTATAATCATTAGTAAGAACAATTATCTGTGATAAAAGTTTCGTATTATTTAAACTGAACAACTTAACCAAGTATCTTGTTTATTTCACTACATTTATCATGTTTGGACTGCTCGATGATTCTGGACATACCAATTCCCGACCTTGTATCTTTATGATGTTAATAAAGAGCAAGAGAAAGGAGAATTAAACTCTCTTTCTTTTGCTCTAACAAATTTACCATTTCTTTAATGGGCATTCTTTCCCAGCGAGACTCGCTCTAAATTTTATAAAACAACCACATTTTGAACAAGTGTGTTGTAAAAGTTGTGAACATGTGCCACATACAACTAGACGTTGATTTCGAACCAATATAGAAACTTGATTTGGTTCAAGCAACAGCTGCTCTTCTACTAATGCTTCTACATCTAATTCGCTCAGGATTTGCTTGTGTTGACATCCAAAACAAGCCATCGCACTATCCTTGAACTGAAACAGTTACAACACTCATTGGTGGGATAACAACCGCCAGCTTATTATCATCAATTGAAAAATCTTCAAATACCTTTTTCGATACTTGCTCAGGAGCATCGAATGTATTGTGAGCATTCATTTTATCACCGATTAAAGCAAAAGCTTCTACAGTTTTTCCAGTAAATGTGCCGTCTTCTATAAAGTATTCGATAGTTTCCGTTTCTTCTAAACCATAATTGCACAAAGAAATAATCATTGTATCTTCTTTTTTCGTAACAGAGCTACTAATATATTCAGATACGCTCTCTTCCTTCGTATCTAGCAACATAGCTTCCTGATGGTGCTTAAACATCTCAAACACATGATATGTCGGTGTTTTTAACATTTTTTCACCATCTGTTAAAATCATTGCTTGTAGAACATTTACAGTTTGAGCAATATTAGCCATTGTCACACGATCTCCATGTTTATGGAAAATATGGAAAGTAATAGCTGCTACCATTGCATCTCGAATAGTATTTTGTTGGTACAAGAATCCTGGATTTGTTCCTGGTTCAACAGCTAACCAAGTTCCCCACTCATCTACAATCATACCTACTCGTTTTTCAGAATCATATTTATCCATAATCGTACTATGTTTTGTAATTAGCTCATCCATCTTTTTAGCGTTTTCAAGTAAAGAGAACCATTCTTCTTCAGGGAAGTTCAAAGCATCTCCTTTCTTCTCCCATCCTCCTACTAGTGAATAGTGATGAAGAGATAAGCCGTTCATAAATTGACTTGCTTCCCGCATCAGCACTTCTGTCCAAGGATAATCATCAATATTGGCTCCGCAAGCAATTTTATAAATAGGGGTGTCCGAATAATTTTTTACATAGGTTTGATACTGACGATACAAGTCAGCATAGTATTCAGGACGCATATGCCCACCACAGCCCCAGTTTTCATTTCCTACTCCAAAAAATGCTACTTTCCACGGCTTTTCCCGACCGTTTTTCTTTCGTTCATTGGCCATTGGTGACTCTCCATCGAAGGTCATGTATTCAACCCACTCCTGCATTTCCTGAACAGTACCCGACCCAACATTTCCATTAATGTACGCCTCACAACCAAGCATTTCACACAAATCAAAAAATTCATGGGTACCAAAGTGATTGTTTTCTACAACACCGCCCCAGTTAGTATTTACAATAGTTTTTCGTTGTTCACGAGGACCAATACCATCTTTCCAGTGGTACTCATCTGCAAAACATCCTCCTGGCCAACGTAATACTGGAATATTTAGTTTTTTTAGCGCTTCCACGACATCTAAACGAATTCCTTTGTGATTAGGGATATCTGAATCTTCCCCTACCCAAAACCCCTCATAAATACAGCGCCCTAAATGTTCTGCAAAGTGACCATAAATATTTTTGTTGATCTGGTGTTTTTCTCTTTTATTTGATATGTATATTTTATTCATTTTTCACACTCCATATTGTGATTCTATTTTATTTTTTCATAAAGTGATTAATGTATCTTTTTATATCCAAGAAATGATTCTCTTCGCCATGCTCCCCTCCTTCTATCTTCCCCTTAAAAAAAAGCGGAAAGTTTAGCTTTCTGATAACGCTTAAAAATGGTGTCAAAAAAAAGTAAAAGTCGCTACATCTTTATCCGTACCAATTTCCACATTTCTAAAATTAGTACGTATAATTTTATTATATAGAAGAAAACAATGAATTTCAATTCAGTAACCACAATCATAGTAGTAATTTTTAGAGTTCTTTACTCAAAAAAAGGGAGCTGTCAGAACAGTTAGTTTCTAGATAAAAACCCAAAAATAGACAAGCAAGAATGCCGCTCATAACACCCTTGCTTAATTTTTACGTATTTTATTTCAAAAGAGATTCTTTAGATTGCCCCCTAAAAAATCACCTAAATTACTTTCCCATTCATTACGTTTCTTTTTACGAAAAAATAAATCGTAAAAACTCTATCACTCCTTCATCGTTGTTACTGTTCGCTATAACAGCAACTACCATTCCATCATTTCCTTCAACATTCTCAAATAAATCTAAATCGCTTACACGGATTCCATATATATTACTAGTACCTTCTTCATATATGATATCTGCCTCATCTATGTGAAGAGTATCGAATCCCTTTAAACCATTAAGGTGAAGAAATAAGTCTTGCTCATGAAACATTTGAAATAGCTCTTCCTCCATAATAAGAACATCTATTATTCCTCCTGTTACTTGCGCAAAAAATCTCTGTGTTTCTTCAATTGACATTAGAGTCTCATCATTTCCTAATTGGATATTTTGAACTAAAACTTCTTTGTAGCTTTGTTGTTCTTTGGGAATTAATCCATCGTTTACTTGTTCTCTTATGGAGGCTAAGTTTTCCTTAGTAATAGGCTGTCCTCCAAACACAACACTTACATACACTTCTTTTTGTCCGGTCATTTCATACGCTGTAAAACCAATTGCCAGCAAAAGACAGAGACTACCCAATATATGTAATTTATAATATTCCCAAATATAATCTACTTTCTCTTTGAATGTCATTGGTGCTAATACATCTCTTAATTTTCGTTTCATACCTTTTTCCTTTCACTACTTCACAATTTCTATATTTAGCTTTAAGTTGAATATATTAATATTATAAAAGAAAAAGCAGGTGATTTCACGCTTTTTTTGGTAAGGATTCTTTTGTTATGACAAAAGGCAGGGGTATGATCGACATAGTTTTCGATCTACCTCTGCCCAAAGATATTCCTTCAGCTAGTAATGAAATGTTTCCAATACACCCTATTTTATCACTTATGATGCCTTATTCTTATTATAAATATCAAATGCAACAGCTGCCAATAACACCAACCCTTTGATTGCCTGCTGCCAGTCAACACCGATTCCCATAATTGACATTCCGTTATTCATTACTCCCATTACAAGCCCGCCGATGATAGCGCCTGGAACAGTTCCTATCCCTCCATATGCTGAAGCTCCACCGATGAAGGAAGATGCAATTGCATCTAGTTCAAACAGATTCCCTGCCTTAGGAGTAGCTGCATTTAGCCTTGCTGCGAAGATTAGCCCAGATAAAGCTGCCAAAACTCCCATGTTCACAAATACCATAAATGTCACTTTTTTCGTTTTAATTCCCGATAATTGTGCAGCTTTTTCATTTCCACCAACTGCGTAGATGTATCTTCCAGCCGTTGTTTTATTAGTAATGAATGTATATGCTGCGATTAATACTGCCAAGATAATTAAAACGTTTGGAATTCCTTCATACGCTGCTAGTATATATGCCGCAGCATTTATCACAGCAATAATTCCAATTGTTTTAAATAGAAATACCCCCATCAGTTCCCCATCAAATTGATATTTAGCTTGTGTCTTTCTATTTTTCACCTGTAAAAAAGCAAAAAGTAATGATAGCAAAATACCAATGATAATTGTCAAAACATGTATAGAAGAATTACTTGTAATATCTGGAATAAATCCCGCACTAATTTCTTTAAAAGTATCTGGAAACGGTGCAATAGATTTTCCATCAAGAATTACTGTTGTAAGACCTCTAAAGATAAGCATTCCAGCAAGAGTTACAATAAACGCTGGGATTTTGACATAAGCAACCCAAAAGCCTTGCCATGCTCCAATAGCTGCTCCTATCACTAATGAAATAATAACTGCCAAATATGTCGGCACGCTGTGATTGACCATTAATATCGCTGAAATTGCACCTACAAATGCTGCAACTGACCCTACAGATAAATCGATGTGGCCAGCAATAATAACCAATACCATCCCAACAGCCAAAATTAAGATATAGCTATTTTGCAAGATAAGGTTCGTAATATTTAATGGCTTTAACAAAATACCCTCTGTTAAAATTTGGAATAGCGCCATAATAAAAACAAGGGCAATAATCATACTAGAGTTTTTAAAATTCATCTGAAAGATTTGTTTTAGTGATGTCTTTTCCGAATTCACCTGTTTGTTTTTTTGGACTTCTTCTTTTTGTATTTCTGTTTGTGCTTGCATAGATGATTACCCCCTGATCTTACTTTTAGTCATGTATGCCATAAGCTTCTCTTGAGTTGCCTCTCTTCCGCTAACCTCACCTGTTATGCGCCCCTCGCTCATTACATAAATTCGATCGCACATTCCTAAAATTTCCGGAAGCTCTGATGAAATCATTAATATTCCTTTTCCACTTGCTGCCAATTCATTCATAATGGAATAGATTTCAAATTTCGCACCCACATCAATTCCCCGAGTCGGCTCATCGAATATGAGAATATCAGGCTCAGCGAAAATCCATTTTGATAGAACAACTTTCTGCTGATTTCCTCCGCTAAGATTTCCCACATTCTGATGTACAGTTGGTGTTTTGATGTTTAGTTTTTTTCGATATTCTTCGGCCACTAAAACTTCCTCTCGTTCGTTTAAAACTGAATGTTTGGAAATTTTATTTAAGCTTGCTAATGTGATGCTTTGCTTGATGTCATCTAATAAATTTAAACCGCTGTCTTTTCGGTCTTCTGTCACATAAGCAACACCATTATTAATGGCAGACTTTACGTCTTGAAATTGGACTTCCTTTCCGCCTTTTACGATTTTCCCGCTTATTTTCTTCCCGTAGGATTTGCCGAAAATACTCATCGCCAATTCTGTTCTGCCAGCTCCCATTAACCCAGCAATTCCAACAACTTCACCTTTACGGACATGGAAGTTCACATCATCAACTATCTTCCGTTCCCCATGTAAAGGATGGTATACATTCCAATTCTTTACTTCGAAAAATTTCTCACCAATGGTTACTTTTCTACTTGGATAACGATTAGTTAAATCTCTTCCTACCATTCCTTTAATAATTCGATCCTCTGTCACATGATCTTTTTTCATATCCAATGTTTCGATGGTTTTCCCATCTCGCAAGATTGTTGTAGAATCTGCTATTTTTTCAATTTCATTTAATTTATGAGAAATAATAATCGACGTAATTCCTTGCTTCTTCAGTTCTAATAAAAGGTTCAATAGATTTTCGCTATCCCGTTCATTTAAGGAAGCGGTCGGCTCATCTAAAATTAGTAGCTTTACATCCTTCGATAATGCTTTTGTAATTTCTACCAATTGTTGCTTCCCAACACCTATATCTTCTATTTTTGTATCCGGTGATTCAGAAAGCCCTACTTTTTGCAGTAGCTCTTTTGTTTTTAATTTTATTCCATTCCAATCGATAACTCCACTTTTCTTTAATTCATTGCCTAAAAAAATGTTCTCGGCTATTGATAAGTACGGAATTAATGCCAATTCTTGATGGATAATAACGATGCCAATTTCTTCGCTTTGCTTCACATTTTTAAACTGACAAACCCGGTTCTTAAAGAGAATATCTCCTTGGTAAGAACCTTGGGCATAAACACCACTTAGTACCTTCATTAAAGTTGATTTCCCTGCTCCATTCTCACCGCACAAAGCATGGATTTCGCCCTCTTTCACTTTCAAGTTTACATCCTCCAACGCCTTCACACCAGGAAATTCCTTCGTAATACTCTTCATTTCCAAAATAATCTGAGACATCCCATCATCGCCTTTGTCCATGTAGTTTATCGAAAGTTTTTTCAGAGAGTTGTATTCCTTGGGTGCTTTTTACCCAAGGAATACAACTCTCTGTTTATTAATTTAAATTATTATTCGAGTTCATCAGCTGTATAATAACCGCTATCATCTACTAAAATTGATTCATAGTTTGTGATATCAACAGAAACTGGATCTAATAAGTAGGTTGGCACAACTTTTACTCCATTATCATACGTTTCTGTATCGTTCACTTCCGCTTCATCACCACTTAACACAGCTCCTACCATATCAGTTGCTTTCTTCGCTAATTCTCTTGTATCTTTAAAAACAGTTTGTGTTTGTTCTCCACTAATAATAGATTTAACAGAAGCTAACTCAGCATCTTGGCCTGTGATAACTGGCAGTGGCTTGTCGTCTGTCCCATAGCCAACGCCTTTTAACGATGAAATAATTCCGATACTAATACCATCATAAGGCGATAATACAGCATCTACATGTTCTGTTGTGTAATTAGCACTTAAAATATTATCCATTCTCGCCTGAGCAGTCGCCCCGTCCCAGCGTAATGTTGATACTTGATTAAATTCAGTTTGCCCACTTTGTACAACCAGTTTCCCTGAATCTATGTAAGGTTGTAACACAGACATTGCTCCATTAAAGAAAAAGCCAGCATTGTTGTCATCAGGTGAGCCTGCAAATAGCTCAATGTTGAATGGTCCTTCCCCATCTTTTAAACCTAATTTTTCTTCAATATAAGTTCCATGTAATACTCCTACTTGGAAGTTATCAAACGTTGCATAATAATCAACGTACTCACTATTCATTATCAAACGGTCATAAGCAATGACTTTAATATCTTCGTTATGAGCTTTTTCCAAAACATCTGTTAGTGATTCTCCATCAACGGCAGCGACTACTAATACATCTACACCTTTTGTTATCATGTTCTCAATTTGTGACACTTGGTTTTCAACAACATCCTCTGCATACTGCAAGTCTGTTTCATAACCAAGCTCTTCAAATTGCTCTACCATATTATTCCCATCATCCACCCATCGTTCTGATGATTTTGTAGGCATAGAAATACCTACAGTACCTTTTTCATCGGATCCGCCAGAGGTGCTTTCCCCTCCACATGCTGCTAGTGTGAATACTAGGGCAAATGTTGACAAAATAGCCGTCAGTTTCTTCATTTCTCTATCCCCTCTCTTGTGTTTATACCCCTTAGAGAAACCGCTTTCTCGAAATGATATTATCACGCTCATCCGTACATGTCAATTTTTAAAACTGAACAAGAAGGTGATGCTTTTTTAGCAAAGCATCACCTTCTTGTTCAGTAAAGGAAAAAGTAATTTTGCTTATCATTTACTTTCCAGATTTTTTGTTGATGTACGAATGATTAGTTCTGGCTCATATACTATTCCTTCTAATTGTTCATCTTTTGTTTCTATTTTCCCAACAATCCATTTCGCCGCATCCATACCCAACTGCATTTTTGGATGGGTAACGGAAGTTAATTTTGTTTCTGACGCCACGCTTAAATACGAGTCGTCGTGACTAACAATAGAAATATCTTCCGGGACTCTTAATTGAAGTTCCCTTACGCATTGCAATACGTTCATTGCAATTTCATCATTATAGCAAACTATCGCTGTCGGTCTTTCCTTTTGCGAAAGTAATTCTTTCACTTTATTTAAAACGACTTCCTGTTTATTTTCTGTCGCATATGTCATCATCATCTGGGGGAAAAAAGACAATCCTTTTTCACGAAATGCGCCGATAAAGCCTTTCATTCGCTCCATTCCTTGTAAATCATCTACTTTAAATAAACCAGCTATTTTTCTATGTCCCAATTCTAGCAAATGATTAGTAGCTAAGTATCCACCTCTCTCATCATTCACAATTATGTGAGGGGGTTGCAGTTCTTGATAAAACTGATTGATCATAATATATGGTATATTCTTTTGCTCAAAATTTAAATAGTAGTTTAAATTAGGATTAAAATCATGACTTTTTGTAGGCTCTACAATTAGTCCGTCCACCTCCCGCTCTAGCATTATCTCGAGACATTGCTTCTCCTTTTCAAAATCGTTGTTCGTACTAGCAACAACCATTGAATATCCATTTTCTGTTAAGTAAGACTCAATCCCTCGAATAATAGATGGAAAAATATAGTCTGATAAATAAGTAGTAATGACTCCTATACTTTTTCCCGCTGTCGTCTCACTTTTCGTTCGATTATTTCGATGAGCACAAAACGTTCCCGCACCTCTTTCACGGTACAGCCAACCTTCATGAACTAGTTCACCTACTGCTTGTCTCACTGTGTGTCTACTAACTTGAAACATACCTACCAGTTGGTTTTCAGAATATATTTTCTCACCTGGCTTGACTTTTCCTTCAGTTATCCATTCTTTTATTTTATTTTTCACCATCATGTATTTTGTATTTTCACTCATATTTTAACCACCCTTAACTTGTACGTATTAATATTATACATGAAAATACTTGTGATTACATACATTTCCAATATTCATGAAAAAGACTTCGCAGAATCTGCAAAGCCTTTTCGCTACTTATTTATTCCTTATTCTCATATGAAAAATAATCAAAGTATGCCTTCGCCTCTGTCGGTCTCCCGTTACTAGTTGCGTACATTCCAATATATACGCCTGTAAAAGGAGCATCTATCACTTCGGTTGCTACATGCTTAGTGAAAGTTTGACCGATTGTATGATAATTGATGTCATCAAAAGAATACTCAAACTCATATTCAAGTTTATCGGCCACGATTTTCAAATAAACAGTTGTATTGTTAGCGGCATCAATCAATTTTTCACAAGTCAAGTCTGCTACTTTTTTACGTAAAACTAATTTATTCCCGCCATCTCTACTTGTCAAAAACAAATCAATATGGTGTTTATTATCTCCAAATATCGTGAGACCTGCTTCTTCTAGATCTTTAGTAGGCGAAAATTCCATTTTGCTTATGATTTCACATGCTAAATCCTGTTGCCTTCTTCCAATAAAACTTACAGCACCTAGTCCATCTAAAGAATCCTCACTAGCTTTCAATGTTAAGAAGCCAGCTCTTTCTGTCAAGCAGTACTGATCACTAATAAATTCACGTAGCATATTCCACTGAAACCCAAGGTTCTCTCCATCAAAGTCATCCTTTTCTACAGTTCGCTTCTCTTGCTCAATAGATAATGGTAACTCCGCCACTATTTCAATTTCAGCGTATCCTTTTGAAACAACTGGCCAACCTTCTTCATTCCAAGTAACAGGCATAAGGATTGTTTCGCGACCCAAGTGATGCTTAAAGTGTGTCGGCCTTACTGCTAAAGCAACCATCCACCAGTTTCCATTGTCGTCTTCAATTAAATCTGGATGCCCGACATTTTGAAGCAATTGCTGACTTTGGTCCCTATTTGTCAATATTGGATTAGTAGGACATTCTTCAAATGGTCCCCATAAGCTAGTACCTCTTCTTATTGTAACCATATGCCCTTCTCTTGTCCCACCTTCAGCAGTAAGTAAGTAATAATATTCCCCAATTTTATATGTATGAGGTCCTTCTACATCACGCCCACCACTTCCACGAGTAATAATAGTTTTCTCAGATAATAACTCTCCTGTCTCTAAATCAATTTCCACCTGCCCAATACCTGGTCCAATTTCGTCAGAGGACGCCCATTGCACGTAGACTCTACCATCTTCAAAAAAGAAAGAAGGATCAATACCATCTATATCAATAAAGATTGGCTCTGACCATTCTCCCGCGGGGTCATCTGCTGAGAGAAAGAAATTACCTTTCGTAACATTAGTCGTAATCATATAAAATTTACCTTGATAATAACGAATTGTCGGAGCAAAAATTCCTAACGAACATTCTACGCCCTGCATATCTATTTGTGATGGTCTTGTGATACAATGCCCAATCTGCTTCCAGTTCACTAAGTCTTTACTAGAAAACACAGGCACTCCCGGTAAAAATTGA
>DAIDKD010000002.1 GCA_027451065.1 Bacillaceae bacterium
ACCGTTTTTCTCTTTAAAAAATTGGTTGTTCCGCAATTTTTTAAAGATGAAGGTAGGGGAAAAAACAGCTTTCGCTTTTATGACAACGCCAGATATTATGTTTCCAGAAATGATTACTGTAGGTAGCCATACGATTATTGGATATAACACAACTATCTTGGCTCATGAATATTTAGTAGATGAGTATCGGTTAGGAGAAGTAATCATTGGAGACAAGGTGATGATTGGTGCAAATACAACCATTCTGCCGGGAGTAACCATTGGTAATCATGCAATCATATCAGCGGGCACACTCGTACATCGCGACGTGCCCAGTGGTGCATTTGTCGGCGGAAATCCGATGCAAAGGATACAGTGAAACTTTTATCAGCGGAAGCTGATAATTAGTTGAACCAATCGGGCGTTTACGGGCAGTTATGCTTTTTTTACTGCTCGTTTATGCGGGATACAGTGAAACAAGGAGAAAACAAATGTTGATAATGGAAGAATCTAAGGAAAATATTATTTCACTGAAGCAATGGGTGACAATCCTTTATAAGCGCGGTACAATTCTCTACCAGAAAGGAAATTTTGAAGCAGCTGCTTCATACTTACAAAAAGCCCTGCAATTTGATGCTGAAAATTGTAAAGTACTTTATCAGCTAGGGAATGTTTTCTATGATCTCGGGAACCATGAGGTGTCCAATGATGTATTTGAGAAGCTATTAAAATTAGATGATTCATATGATGACTGTTATTATTTAATGGCATGGAATTACGCTTGTTTAGGATTATTTGAGCAAGCAAAAGTGTACGTGGAAAAATATTTAGAGAAATCTGCTGATGAAGAGCCGACAGAAGAAATACTAGACTTATTAGAAATTATTCAATTAGAAGAAGAAGGCGGATTTTCTTTGGAAGATGAGTTGATGACTAATCAGGAAGAGGCTATTCGATGCATTCGAATTTGCGATTATGAGAAAGCTATTAGCTTACTAGAAGATGTTCTAGGTGACTGTCCTGAGTGTTGGTCCGCTTACAATCATTTGGCGATTGCTTTTTTTAAAAAAGGTGATGATGAAACGGCGATGAATATTCTAGAAGACTTGCTAGAAAGAAATCCTGGAAATTTATATGGACTCTGTAACCAAATGTTGTTTTTTCATTCATTGGAAAGAAAAGATGAAGTGATGAATCTCCTTAGTAAATTAACACATGTGTACCCTCTTTGTGCTGAACAGCAAGCAAAATTAGGTATAAGCTTTGCGGCGATTGGAGAAGAGGAACTGGGATTTAAATGGCTGTATTTATTATATAAAAATGGTTATATGGGTGATATTAGCTTTTATTATTGGTTGGTGCGTACGGCTTATACAAAGGGAAAGGAGCATGTTGCGAAAGCAGCATGGAAAATAGTTTTAGAACTGGATAAAGACTTTGAAGGGCATGCACCTTGGAATTAGGTGCTGTCTATCTTTAGCAACTATCTTGTTTTAAGTTTGCCTAGAAGAAATATTATAGTTTGTATGATATGATTTGTAAAGATAGTATAGTGAGAAAGAATGAGGTGTCTATTATGATGGAAGAAAAGATTTATGATGTTGTGATTATCGGAGCGGGACCAGCAGGAATGACTGCTGCTTTATATACGTCACGTTCTAATTTGTCTACTCTTATGATTGAACGTGGGATTCCTGGAGGACAAATGGCTAATACAGAGGATGTGGAAAACTATCCGGGTTATGAAAGTATTTTAGGACCAGAGCTTTCAACAAAAATGTTTGAACATAGTAAGAAATTTGGCGCAGAGTATGCATACGGCGATATAAAAGAGATTATCGATGGAAAAGAATACAAAACAATTGTCGCTGGAAATAAGGAATATAAAGCAAAAACGGTGATTATTTCTGCCGGAGCTAAATACAAGCAATTAGGTGTGCCTGGTGAGCAGGAATATGGCGGACGTGGTGTTTCATATTGTGCAGTATGCGACGGGGCATTTTTTAAAGGGAAAGAGATATTTGTAATCGGTGGAGGAGATTCAGCTGTGGAGGAAGCAGTTTATTTAACTCGTTTCGCCTCTAAAGTGACAGTTGTACATCGACGTGATGAACTACGTGCTCAAAAAATTCTTCAAAAACGTGCATTTGCCAATGAAAAAGTGGATTTCATTTGGAATCATGTAGTAAAAGAAATCAAAGGAACAGATAGAAAAGTATCTAGCGTAGTATTAACTAATACAAAAACTGGTGAAGAAACAGAGCATAGTATGGACGGAGTGTTCATTTATATTGGAATGCTTCCTTTATCAGACCCATTTAAAAGCTTAGGAATTTTAAATGATAATGGTTATATCGAAACCGATGAAAAGATGGAAACGAAAGTACCGGGTATTTTTGCTGCTGGTGACATTCGTGAAAAGGAACTTCGTCAAATTGTGACAGCAACTAGTGACGGAAGTATCGCGGCTCAAGCGGCAGAGAAGTATATAGAAGAACTAGAGGATATTTGATAGAACTGAGAGAAAAAAATGCATGTGCAAAGTTATTATATGATGTAAGTTTGTCAGAGCACTTTTTTCTAATTTTAGTGAGGTGGCCATCATGCAAAGAATAACGAACTGTGTATTGCGAAAAGGCGACGAGGTATTATTGTTACAAAAACCAAGAAGAAATTGGTGGGTGGCGCCCGGTGGAAAGATGGAGCAAGGGGAGACCATCCGTGAAGCTGTGACGCGAGAGTATCGAGAGGAAACAGGTGTTGATTTAAAAGATCCTACTCTAAAAGGTGTTTTTACGATTATTATTAAAGAAGATACGAAAGTGGTTTCCGAGTGGATGATGTTTACCTTCCTTGCGACGGACTATGATGGGGTCAATAAGGATGAATGTGAAGAAGGCATATTAAGGTGGCACCATAAAGATACAGCGAAATCATTGCCGATGGCGCTAGGAGATCATTACATCATTGAACATATGCTAGAAGGAAAAGGCATTATTTATGGGAATTTTGTATATACTTCAGATTTTGAACTGCTATCTTATCGCCTTGACCCTAAGTTAGAGGAATGATAGAAGGAGGGAAGCCAGTTTGTTCAGATAAGTGGTGCACACTTATTTGACAATGGAGCACACATATGAGAAATGAAATAGATGTAGTTATTATTACAGGTATGTCAGGTGCTGGAAAATCTGTCGCGGTACAAAGTATGGAGGATTTAGGGTATTTTTGTGTAGATAATTTGCCTCATGCCTTGTTGCCTAAGTTTCTAGAGATTATGAAAGAGACCAACGGGAAAGTGAGTAAAGTAGCCTTAGTAATGGATTTACGAGGTGGTGAATTATTCGATAAAATTTGTGACACATTAGACGAGATTGCCAGAAAAGATTGGATTCACTCACGTATTTTATTTTTAGATACGAAGGATAATGTGCTTGTCACTAGGTATAAAGAAACCCGCCGTTCTCATCCTTTAGCTCAAGGAGATTCGGTTTTATCAGGAATTCAACAGGAACGAGTTCTGTTGCAAGATGTAAAGTTGAGAGCTTCCGTTGTTATTGATACGACAGAATTGAAACCAAAGCAGCTAAGAGAGAAAATTATTCAATCCTTTTCTACAGATAGTCAAAAAGGATTTTCTATTTCTATTATGTCGTTTGGCTTTAAATATGGGATACCTTTAGATGCGGATCTAGTATTTGACGTTCGTTTTTTACCGAACCCGTTCTATATTGAACATATGCGCCCAATGACAGGACTGGATGAGGAAGTGTCATCTTACGTATTGAAATTCGATGAAACAAAGGAGTTCATGGAAAAACTATTAGACTTAATATCCTTCATGCTCCCACAATATAAGCGAGAAGGAAAGAACCAACTGATTATTGCCATTGGCTGTACTGGTGGACAGCATCGCTCTGTTACATTAGCGGAGTATTTAGGAGAGTACTACAACGAGGAATACGTAACTTATGTTTCTCACCGCGACATTGAGAAAAGGAAGGGCCATTAATATGGGAAACAAAGGGAGATTGCCGAGAGTTGTTGTGATTGGTGGAGGAACAGGATTGTCTGTATTGCTTCGTGGTTTAAAGAAGTATCCGGTAGATATTACTGCAATCGTTACGGTTGCTGATGATGGGGGAAGCTCTGGGCGGATACGATCAGAGCTGAAAATGCCACCTCCGGGAGATATCCGCAATGTATTAGTAGCACTGTCGGATGTGGAGCCGTTGCTAGAAGAATTGATGCAACATCGTTTTAAGGGAGAAGGACAATTGTCCGGTCATTCATTAGGTAACTTAATGCTATCGGCAATGAATGATATTACAGGTAATTTTTCCCATGCTATTCGTGAAATGAGTAGGGTGTTAAATGTAAGAGGGAAGGTGTTGCCGGCAGCGAACCGTGCAACAGTGCTTCATGCGGAATATACTGATGGAACAGAGCAAACAGGGGAATCTCTTATTACAGAAAAGGGCAGAGGAAAACGGATCAAAAAAGTGTCCTTGCGACCAGAGAAAGTAGCTGCATTACCGGAAGCTTTATCTGCCCTGCGGAAAGCAGACTTAATTGTGCTGGGTCCCGGAAGTTTATATACAAGTGTACTTCCTAATTTATTAGTTCCGAAAATTGGAGAAGGAGTCCTCCGATCGAAAGCTAAAAAGGTGTATGTTTGTAACGTTATGATGCAACCTGGAGAAACAATTAGCTATACAGCCAGTGACCACGTAGATGCACTGCATGAGCACTTAGGAACATCTTTCATTGACAGCATTGTTGTAAATGATGAACTGGTTCCAGAAGAATTAATGGAAAAATATGCAGAAGAATCAGCTAAGCCTGTTATCTTTGAAGAGGAAAAACTAAAAGAACAAGGTCTTCAAATTATTCATGACCGCATTTTAACTTTTGAAGACGGAACTATTAAGCATGATACCAAGAAACTAGCAGAGCTCTTATATACAATATTGAAACAAGGGAAAGTGTAGGTGGATTAGCCGCCGGAGCTAGAAGAAAAGCATAAGTGTGGTGAGGAAGAGATGTCTTTTGCATCAGAGACGAAAAAAGAATTGACTGGAATTGAAGTGAAGGATTGCTGTGCGAAGGCTGAATTATCAGCACTTATCCGTATGAATGGCTCTCTTTCCTTCGCCAATCAAAATATGATTGTTAATGTTCAAACTGAAAATGCAGCAATTGCCAGAAGAATCTATGTGTTGTTGAAAAGATGCTACCAAGTATCTGGTGAGCTATTTGTCCGTAAGAAAATGCGGCTGAAGAAAAATAATGTCTATATTGTAAGGCTAGTGGAGCGAACCAATGAGATTTTGCAGGATTTATTCATAAAAGGAGAGGGATTTTCTTTTACCCATAATATTGCTTCTGAATTAATTGAGAAAAAGTGTTGTAAACGTGCTTATTTACGAGGAGCTTTTTTGGCAGGTGGTTCTGTCAACAATCCGGAAACCTCGTCTTATCACTTAGAAATCACTTCTCTTTATCGAGAACATAATGAAGCTATTTGTGAATTGATGAATAAGTTTTCTTTGAATAGTAAAACCTTGGAAAGAAAAAAAGGGTATATTACTTATCTGAAAGAAGCAGAGAAAATTACCGAATTCCTTATTTTAGTAGGAGCTAACAATGCAATGCTTCGTTTTGAAGACATTCGCATTGTTCGTGATATGAGAAATTCAGTAAATCGTCTTGTGAACTGTGAAACAGCTAATTTAAATAAGACCATTGGTGCTTCTTTAAGGCAAGTAGAAAATATTAGATTTATTGAACAAACCGTCGGACTGAATACACTCCCATCAAAACTTCGGGAAATTGCTGAGCTACGGGTGAAATATGAAGATGTAACATTAAAGGAACTTGGTGAAATGGTAAGTAGCGGTCCAATCAGCAAGTCGGGAATCAATCATCGTTTGCGAAAAATAGATGAGATTGCCAATAAACTGAGGGCAGGGGAAGAAATTTAGAGAAAATCTAAAAAAGGCGCAGGTTGTTTGAAAAGGGGCGAATTTCCCCTTTTCAAACAACCTGCCGAAAGAGTCAACTACGATAACGAGCTATGAAATCAAGCTTTTCTAAGTTGACCCTTTCTATATCATGGAGAATAAATCGAATTTTTGGGACAGCCCAGCCTTAAAAATTACGCTTCTTGCAAAATATCTTCAATTTTTTGGAGTTCTTCTCCAGTAAAATCTAGACGTTGTAGGGCAGCCACATTATCATCAAGTTGACTTACTTTACTAGCTCCAATTAGTACAGAAGTAACCAATTGATTACGGAAAATCCATGAAATTGCCATTTGTGCCAAAGATTGCCCGCGTTCTGAAGCAATACGATTTAATCTTTGGAGACGGTCAAGCAACTGGTCTGTTAAGTTCTCTTTGTTTAAAAATGGACTGCTTGGGTTGGCCATACGTGAATCTGCCGGAATAGCTCCTAAATATTTATTTGTCAGTAGCCCTTGCGCTAATGGACTAAATACAATAGATCCTACGCCATTTTCTTTTAAAAGATCTTGTAAGCCATCCTCAATCCAGCGGTCGAGCATAGAATAATTTGGCTGATGAATCAAAATAGGTGTTCCTAAATCATTGGCAATTTTAATAGCTTCTGCTGCTTGCTCAGGGCGATAATTTGAAATACCTATGTATAGTGCCTTCCCTTGGCGAACCAATAAATCCAGTGCACCGATTGTTTCCTCCATAGGAGTATGAGGGTCAGGACGGTGATGGTAAAAGATGTCTACGTAATCAAGGCCTAATCTTTTTAAGCTTTGGTCTAAGCTAGACAGGAGATATTTTTTAGAACCCCAATCCCCGTAAGGACCTTTCCACATATAGTAGCCTGCTTTTGTGGAAATAACCATTTCATCTCGGTAAGTAGCGAAGTCTGTTTTTAACATTTTTCCAAACATTTCTTCTGCTGATCCAGCAGGAGGTCCGTAATTATTAGCAAGGTCAAAATGGGTAATCCCTAAATCAAAGGCGTGCCGCAAAATTTCCCGGCCATTTTCATAGGAGTCGACTCCGCCGAAATTATGCCATAAACCAAGGGAAATAGCTGGTAATAATAATCCAGAATTGCCACAACGGTTATATTTCATTGTCTGATAACGATTTGTGTTTGCTTGGTACATTGTGTTCTCCTTATATGATATTTTTTAGAAACGCTTACAAATATATTGTTGAATAAGAGGTCTGTCCAAAACTTAGGAGAATTGGACGGAGTTTGCTGTTTTCAAAGGTTTAACTAAATATGAAAAAGGGGGTGGACCCCCCTTTTTCATATTTAGGATTGTGTTGCAAAGATTTTGTCGATTAGGCCGTATTCTACAGCTTTTTCAGCAGTCATGAAGTTATCGCGGTCTGTATCTTTTTCGATTATTTCTAGTGGCTGACCAGTATTTTCAGCCAAAATGCCATTTAATTTTTCACGTAAGAATAAAATACGTTTCGCTGCGATTTCAATTTCAGTAGCTTGACCTTGTGCACCTCCAAGTGGTTGGTGAATCATTACTTCACTATTAGGAAGCGCAAAACGTTTTCCCTTCGTACCAGCAGACAATAAGAATGCTCCCATAGAGGCAGCCATACCAATACACATTGTCGATACATCCGGTTTGATGAATTGCATTGTGTCATAGATTGCCATACCCGCAGTAATAGAACCACCAGGGCTATTTATGTATAGAGAAATGTCTTTATCTGGGTCTTCAGCAGCCAAGAACAATAATTGAGCCACAATTGAGTTTGCTACATTATCGTCAATAGCGCTTCCTAGCATGATGATACGGTCTTTTAACAAACGAGAGTAGATGTCGTATGCACGCTCTCCACGATTCGTTTGTTCAATGACAGTTGGAATTAAATTCATTTTTCTTCCTCCTTCAAAAATAAAAATAGATTGCTGCTACCTTATATAATACAGTTAAGGTCAAGAAAGGTCAAACGAAATCATTTAAGAAAATAAAAAAATACCATCGAGGTGAGAAGATTAGGGAAAAACCACCTAATTCTCTCACCTTAATGGTAAGGACAACTTAAGCTAGGTAGTCCCTCTCTGTACTAATTGAAATTCTAGGGATAGTAGGGGATTTTCTTCTTCTAACAGGTGTTTTGCCAGGATGTGGAAGGCATTTTCTCCTTGTTCTTTGATAGGATTGTGAACTGTTGTGATGTTTAACAGTCGGGAAATTTCTTGATTATCGAATCCTACGATAGCGAAGTCCTTTGGAATGTTCCACTTTTGTTTTTTTGCTTCTGCAAAAATTCCAGCAGCTACGTTATCATTTGCGCAAAGAATGGCATCTGGCTTCTCCACTGCTGTATGTAATTGCTTTACTAAAGCTTCCCCATGGGAAATATCATATATGGATGAAAAGCAAAATTCTTCAATAATAGGTAACTGATATTTTTTCATCGTTTCCTCATATGCCTGTTTTCGCCTTTTGGTATTTAAGCTGTTGGCGCGTCCAAAAGCATTAGCAATTTTTGTGTATCCTCTCTGAATAAGGTGCTCTAGTGCGAGAGAATATCCAACATACTGATCTAAGTATACAGACGCAATTTTTTCGTGTTCAATCCTTTGCCAAGAAACAATAGGTCCGTACTTGCAATATTGTTCAATAACATGAATAGGATTGATACAAGAAATAATCATGATTCCGTCTAATTTCTTCATTTTTAAAGATTCAAAAGCGGATAATTCTTGCACTGGATCATTATTGGATGTAAAGATGATATTTTGGTATCCATGTTCTCTTGAGATGTCAATGAAACTGTTGATAAAAGGAAGGACTACACTAGTGATAGATGAGACAACGATTCCGATTTGTTTTGTTTCACCTCTTTTTAAGTTGATTGCATTGATATTCGGAACGTAATCCAGTTGCTCAATAACCGCTTGTACTCGGGCACGCTTGTCTTCTTTTACATAAGGGTGTTGATTGAGTACCCTTGAAACAGTACTAGGAGAAACGCCTGCCAATTGAGCAATTTTTTTAATATTTGTCATGATGCCTGCTCCTTCGCTCTTTTTTTCCTATCTTAAATATAAGTCCAATTGAAAAAATTATCAAATTCTTTTGGAGAAATTATTGACCTGAAATGTATTTCACATTGTGTGATAGATTTGTGAGAAATGAAAATGTTCGAGGAAATGTTTTTTGAGAATATAATAATTCCTGCTTGTCAAAAGAAAGAGAGTAAGCTATAATTTTCATATATTGCGTCTATAGCTCAGGGGATAGAGCAATGGTTTCCGGTACCATGTGTCGGGAGTTCGAATCTCTCTAGGCGCGTTTTGGTAATAAGACAGAATAGTATACAAAGAAGAAGTGGGACAAATGCTTATATAACAAGTATTTGTCCCACTTCTTCTTTTTTGGAACAATATTGTAATGAGTGTGAATGCTATGATCTCACAGTTGTAGCTCCCAAGGAAAGTAGAGATTATTTTTTAAAAATAGCAAAATTAATGTTATAATGGAATAAAATGTTTATGATAATCCTTCTATCTAGAAACTTCATTTCGAAAGGAAAAATATATGCAAGAAATTAAATTAATCTGTCATGATTGCTCCTTGCAAGTAGTTGTGAGTAATCCATTTAGGTGCTGTGTTTACTCATGAAGCACAAGACAGTATTAAAAATTAACTATATTATCACTTTATTGTTTATTTGTTTGCCCTTTGCAGGATTTGCCGTAAGGGGAAATTTTTTTGAATTGCAAAATTTAGATTTAGATGTGATTGCAGCGAGTCTATCGGTTAGTTTAAAAAGTAGCTTGATTGCTATGTTTATTGTTGTGCTTGTAGGTCTGCCGGCAGGATATTATATGGCAAAAGCCACATTCAAATATAAAGAGGTATTGGATTTATTATTCCACCTTCCGCAAGTGTTGCCACCGGCAGTGATAGGGCTGTTACTTCTACTAACATACGGTAACAATGGTTTTATCGGACGTCATTTAGCAGCGTTAGGGATTCGGATGAGCTTTTCCTCTCTCAGTGTCATTTTGACGTTTATTTTTGTAGCACTGCCAATTTTTATCAAAGGAGTTAGTGTTGCCTTTGCTGAAGTTGACCCGAAGTTGGAAAGGACAGCGCAATTATTGGGAGATTCTCCATTGCAAGTGTTTCGTCGGATTAGTTTTCCCCTTGCGAAAAAGGGTGTACTTGTGGCGTTAAGTATGGCTTGGAGCCGTGGGATTTCCGAGTTCGGAGCGACAATGATGTTTGCTGGAAATTTGCAAGGTGTGACTCAGACCTTGCCGCTAGCTATTTATACGGCGTTGGAGTCTAATATTAACAATGCTCTTTTTTTATCATTTGTGATGTTCCTACTTTCCTTGTTGATTTTAATCAGTAGTCATTTTCTGACACGAGCGAATGGTGGCAAGACAAGTATGTGAGTGAAAAGGTCGTGAATCATTTTGTTGGAATGTAAAATAAAAAAACAGATAAATAACCAATTTTTCATTGACGTTGATTTTTATGGGAAGGCGGGAGAAATTACGACTCTTATTGGAAAATCAGGAGCTGGAAAGTCAACAATTTTAAATATAATTACTGGACTGATTTCACTAGACGATGGATCGGTACATTTGCAAAATAAGAATTATGCAAATATTCCTGTTCATTTGCGGCAATTTGGCTATATTCAGCAGCAGAGCTGTTTATTTCCTCATTTAACGGTACAGGAAAATTTGATTTACAGCTGTCAAAAAGTCAATCAGCACCAGCTAGAAAAATATGTGGAAATTTTCGAATTGGAGCCTCATTTAGAAAAAAGGGTCCATCAGATTTCCGGCGGAGAAGCACAACGAGTATCCATCGTCAGAACATTAATGAGCCAGCCCAAATTATTATTGTTAGATGAAGCATTTAGTGCCCTCGATACGAAGCTGCGAGCTAAGTTAAGAGGGCAGATGAACCTGCTGAAAAAAGAATTGGGTATCCCCATTATTTTTGTCACTCATGATTTAGTGGAAGCATATGAAATCAGTGATCAGATGATTGTGATTGATCAGGGGCGATTAATTGAACAGGGAACACCTCAAGAAATTTTTCAACGTTGTCGAAAGCCACAGACTGCCGCATTGATAGGAATTCAAAATATTTATTCTGCTCGTGCTGATATAGATGGAGTTTGGATTGAGAATTATCACTACCCCGAAAAATCGTCGAGTCTACAATTTCAATCAGTAGCCATAAAAGCGAGTCAAATTTTTTTGGAAAAAGAGGGAGGAGATGCTATTGTTCAAAGGGTGATACCACGATTAGATGATGTGGTGTTAGAATTGGCAGTGCAAGGATTGAGTCGACCGTTGATAATGACATTATCGTGGCGTGAATACCACCAATGGGAAGTTGCAGAAAAAAAGAAAGTTCGTTTTCAAATAAATGAGTTCATATATATGGGGTCGGATGTAAACAAAGATATGAGGGGGAGTTCATTCAATGAAAAAAATTCAATCAACCTGTAATTATTGTTCGCTAGCTTGTAACCTAGATTTTATCGTGGAAAATGGAAAGATCGAGAGAATTATTCCAACAGTAGATTATCCTGTAAATAAAGGATTCTCGTGCATTAAAGGCTTGCGTTTAGACAGGCAACAACAAGTATATAAGCCAAGCTCATTACCTCGTCTAAAAAAAGCTGACGGAACATTTGAACATACAAGTTGGAATCAAGCAGTAGAGCAGACAGCAGGGAAATTAACAGAAATCGTTGAGAAATACGGACCAGAAAGTGTTGCGGCAATTAGCACAGGACAATTACCTCTTGAAGAAATGGCCCTTTTAGGTCATGTGCTAAGGAATTATTTAAAAGCAAATGTAGATGGGAATACGCGTCTGTGTATGGCAACAAGTGTAGTTGCTCACAAACAAAGTTTTGGATTTGATGCACCGCCATATACATTAAATGACTTTGAATTGTCCGATACGATTATTTTAATCGGGGCGAATCCAGTGGTGGCACATCCGATTGCTTGGGGACGAATCCGCGCAAACAAAATTGAAGGAAAAAAAGTTATTGTTATTGACCCGCGTCAATCAGAAACAGCTCAGCGAGCGGATTATCATTATCCGTTAAAAGCTAAGTCAGATATAAAGCTATTTTATATTTTGGCAAATGTGTTAATTGGAGAAGGATGGATTGATGAAACATATATAGAAAATCATACGGAAAATTTCGAAGCTTTTAAAGAGTTTGTTGCGGATTATCCATTAGATATAGCCGAGGAAGAAACCAACTTGACGAAAGAGCAGGTGCTTGAATTAGCAACCCTTATTCATGAGGGGAAAAATGTTTCATTTTGGTGGACCATGGGAATCAATCAAGGCTATGAAGCAGTTCGTAGTGAACAGGGAATTATTAATTTAGCGTTAATGACTGGAAATATGGGGCGTCCAGGAACGGGGGCCAACTCTTTAACAGGACAGAGCAATGCGATGGGATCACGTATTTTTAGTAATACAGCAGGTTTATATGGTGGAGGAGATTATGACAATCCAGTTCGTCGACAAGCAGTTGCCAATGCTTTAGAAATTGAAGAGTCCTTGTTGCCGACTAAACCAACATTACCGTACAATGTGATCATTGAGAAAATTATTGCCGGTGAAATCAAGGCTTTATGGGTTGTCTCTACAAATCCGCGTCATTCATGGACAAATAATAAAACATTCCAAGAAGCAATGGACAAGCTAGATTTGTTTATTGTTCAGGACATTTATGATGATACAGACAGCTCTGCTGATTGTGATGTCTTTTTTCCAGTCGTTTCTGGAGTGAAAAAAGAAGGAACTTACATTAATACGGAGCGTCGCTTATCTGCCCTTCGTCCTGTGTTAGAACGGGAAGAAATTGAACGAACTGATTTTGAAGTTTTCTTTAAAATGGGTGAAGCATTAGGAATGGGTCCTTTACTGGATAATTGGAAAACACCAGAAGATGTTTTTAATTTGATGAAAAAATGCTCAAAAGGAATGCCTTGCGATATTACAGGTATTGAATACGATGCGCTGCCTAATTCAAGAGGAATTCAATGGCCGTTTCGTGAAGGTGAATTGTTAAAAGAAGATGAACGTCGCCTTTTTGAAGATGGAAACTACTACACACCATCGAAAAAAGCTAAGTTTATCTTTGAAGAACCGTTGGAAAATCCAATTCCCCTAAGTGAGGAATTTCCATATGTGTTTAATACAGGACGAGGAACAGTAGGACAATGGCACACCCAAACAAGAACGAGAGAAATTGAGGAAGTTAGGGGAGCAGTTTCTGAAGGTGCTTATGTTTACCTGAATGAAAAATTAGCCGATGATTTAGGAATCAACAATCAAGAGATAATTGAAATTAGTTCAATAAATGGAGAGAGCAGCTTGTTTCAAGCAATACTTAGCAATACAGTAGCATACAACGAAATATATGCGCCAATTCATTATGTTGAGACAAATACCTTAACACCTTCTTTATACGATTCCTATTCCAAAGAGCCGTCTTACAAGACAACGCCAGTACAGATTGTGAAAGGAGTAACAAAAAATGAAGCGAATAAAAATTGACCGTAGCAAATGTATTAGCTGCCTGACATGTGTAACAGCTTGTTCTGTTGCACATGATGGCGAAGATCCTCGTAACCGGGTAGTTATCAGTAGTGATGGGGCCAATTCTCCGATTTTTTGTCGTAATTGTGATTTGCCTGAGTGTGTGTATACTTGTATGACCGGAGCCATGGCAAAAGATTCTGAAACAGGATATGTTCAGTATGATAAAACCCGTTGTGCAAGTTGCTATATGTGTATTATGGCTTGCCCTTACGGAGTGCTGAAAGCGGACCGTATGACTCAACAATATATTATGAAATGTGATATGTGTGTATCTCATCCAACTCAGACTCCTCAGTGTGTGGCGAAATGTCCAATGGAAGCTATTACTTTGGAGGTGGCAAGGTAAATGAATTATGTCGTTGTTGGCGCATCAGCCGCTGGGATTAGCGGAGTGAGAACACTTCGTCAAATGGATCAAAAGGCGAATATTACCCTTATTTCAAAAGATGAATACATTCATTCACGCTGTATTTTGCATCATTATCTTGAAGGGATTCGAGATATCAAAGCTTTGGAGTTTGTGGAGGACGGCTTTATTGAAAAAAATAATATTCATTGGATAAAAGGAGTAGCACTTGAGAAAATTGATTCGGAAAAGCAAGAGCTGCTTTTATCAGACGGGACCACTGTTGCTTACGATAAAGTTTTATTAGCAACTGGAGCATCGACATTTTTCCCGCCTGTGAAAAACTTGAGAGAAGCGGGAAATGTTATCGGCCTAAGAAATTTAGATGATGCGATTCAGTTGAAAGAAAAGGCTAAGCAAGCAAAAAATATCGTGATTATGGGGGCAGGATTAGTAGGGATTGATGCCCTAGAAGGACTTCTTCATTATGGAAAAAATTTAACACTTGTTGAATTCAAAGGGCATATGCTTTCCCTCCAATTAGATAAAAAAGCAGCCCAAGCTTACGAACAGGCCTTTGCCCAGGAAGGAGTAACCCAATACTATGACACCGCTGCTCAGGAAGTTATTTTAGATGAGAACGGTGCTATAAAAGAGCTTGCCTTATCTAATGGGAAGGCTATTCCTTGTGACTTATTAATTGTAGCGACAGGTGTCCGTTCAAACGTGCATTTTTTAGAAGATAGCCCGATTGAGTGTGATAAATTCGGTCTAGTATTTAATGAATACGGTGAAACAAATATAGCCAATGTTTATGGAGCTGGCGATGTTTCCGGTCGCAATCCGATTTGGCCAGCTGCGGTAAAAGAAGGGATTATTGCAGCCTCTAATATGACAGGAGCTAAGCGTCAACTAGCAGATTTCTTCGCAAGTAAGTCAACGATGAATTTCCTAGACATTGCTTCCTTGTCACTAGGAACACCGGAACCTAAAGACGATACGTATCAAGTAGACATTCAAGAAGATGAAAAAGGAAATTACAAAAAAATTATCCAGAAAGATGGAGTAATATACGGTGCTATTATTCAAGGTGATTTGTCTTATGCGGGGGTATTAACTCAGTTAATCAAAGAAGAAATAAAAATAAATCAAGTGAAGAAACCAATTTTCGATATTGATTACTCTGATTTCTTCCATTTGACTGATAGCTTGGAATTTACATATTAGAAATTGGGGGGAGAGTATATGGTGAAACAATTTA
Organism: Bacillaceae bacterium; assembly: GCA_027451065.1. Taxonomy (GTDB): domain Bacteria; phylum Bacillota; class Bacilli; order Bacillales; family Bacillaceae_G; genus DAIDKD01. Next base: position 15,214 of record DAIDKD010000002.1, read on the forward strand.
TTAGAAAATCTGAAGGCTTACCAGTTGGGGTAATTGCCACAACAGTTGGACTCGCAACTTTGTCAAATGCCTATCTGGCAGTTGGCTACGCTGGAGTCAGGCATGTGACAATGATAGGGGCGATGTTTGTTTGGCTGGCTGCATTTTTAAAAATAACAGTTCATTTTCAAACATTTAAAAAAGAATATTGTAATGTTGTACCAGGCAGTTTATACGGAACATTTACAATGTTAACGATGATTTTAGGAAGTTATATTTTTGCTTTCAATGCAACCATTGGCAGAGGAATTTGGCTGGCGGGACTTATTTTACACGGTATTCATATTATCATTTTTACGTATCGCAATGTTCTCAAAGGAATAAAAAAAGAAACATTCATCCCAAGTTGGTTTGTAACTTACGTGGGAATTCTTGTTGCAGTAACAGTTGGAACGGAAAAAGGGATGCCGACACTACTAACGGCGATTACTTATTATGGAATAGTTGTTTACGCTCTTGTTCTGCCATTTATGATATACCGTTTAGTGAAACGTCCATTGCCAGAACAATTTCGTTTAACAGAAGCGATTCTATTAGCACCGCCTAGTCTCTGCTTAGTCAGCTACTTAAATGTAAGTGCAGAACCCCAAATGGCTATTGTCATCACTCTATATGCCCTTGTTTTTATTACTTTGTTGTATCTTTTTGCCTACAGACTGCCACAGTTTTTGAAACTGAAATTTAATCCTGGATTTGCGGCATTAACGTTCCCATTGGCTATTGGCTTAATTGCTTCTATGAGAATGTCAGGATATTTATTGAATAATGGAATGGAGACAGTAGGCGAAATGCTGCGCCAAATTTCCGGAATACAGCTTTATTTAACAACGGCCATTATTGCTTACGTTGCCTATCGCTTTATGAATCTATTCTTGCAGTCAATCAAAAAACAAGAGAACTTGCAAGGTTTTGATAAAAAATCAGTTGTTTAAATGAAAAGTGAGGTCATAAGGTAAGATGAAAGACATATACCAACGAAAAATTGATTATTTGCGATTATCACTGACAGACCGCTGTCAGTTGCGTTGTCATTACTGTATGCCTGATGAAGGCGTAGAATGGACGCCTTTGGACCAACTTTTAAGCTTTGCAGAAATAAAAAGTATTGTCCAAACATTTGCTGAATTAGGAGTAAGCAAATTGAAGCTAACAGGTGGAGAACCCCTTCTACGCCCAAACATTGTGACCCTAATTAGTGAGTTAAAAGCTATCAAGGGAATTGAAGAAGTTACTTTGACTACCAATGGAGTACAATTAGCGGAAATGATAGATGAGTTAGTAGAAGCAGGGCTGGATGGTGTAAATATTAGCTTAGATACATTAGATGAGAATCGCTATACATTACTGACTCGCAGAAACAAGCTAGATGCTGTTTTAACAGGACTAGAGCGAGCGATAAAAAGTAAAATAAAACAGGTGAAAATTAATTGTGTATTGGCTGAAGAAATTAACAAGGATGAAATACTAGCAATTGCTCAATTGGCAAAGAATAGCCGCGTACATGTTCGTTTCATTGAATATATGCCAATAGGAGCACCTAAGCCACTTACACCAATTTCTGAGGAGTATGTTCGACAATTATTGAGTCAGCATTACGGACCCGTAAAACCTTATGATATAAAGTTAGGGAATGGGCCGGCACGCTATGATGAGATTGCGGGATTTCAAGGAAAGATTGGCTTTATTTCAGCTGTTAGTCACCATTTTTGCGACACATGCAACAGGGTACGTATTACAAGCGACGGATTTTTAAAAACATGCCTTTATTTCAATAAAGGTGTTGATATAAAGTCAGCTATAAAAGCGGGGAATTTGCAGGAGTGTATTTTGGAAGCTTTGCAGCAAAAGCCGAAACAACACCGGTTTAGTAGTAATGATGAATATGGTAGCCGTGAGAAAAAGAGTATGGTTCAAATAGGAGGATAATCATGGGAAAAGTTCGAGCCATTTGTATAAGTAAAAGAAAAGGAACACAGAAATCATTTGTAGAGGAAGCAGTTTTTATTGAAAATCATGGTATTGAATCAGATGCCCATGCAGGAAACTGGCATCGCCAAGTTTCATTGCTTTCATATGAAACAATTTCAGAATTTAATGAGCGTGGAGCAGAGGTGAAAGATGGAGCTTTTGGAGAAAATTTAGTCGTTGAAGGAATAGACTTAACATCTTTGCCAATTGGTACGAAATTTACATGCAATGATGTGGAGTTAGAATTAACGCAAATTGGAAAAGAGTGTCATGACCGCTGCCTTATTTATTATAAGATGGGAGATTGTATTATGCCGACCAACGGTGTGTTTGCAGTAGTGAAGAAAGGCGGAAAGATTCGGATAGGAGATACGATTGAATACACAGCTACATCCTAATATAAAGCAAATATTAGGCAAGATGATGTTGTTGGGCTTACTCTTTTTCATAAGCGGTTGTGGAGCATCGGCACAGCAAAGCGTCATACTAAACATCTCCGCCGCTTCTTCACTACAAGAGAGCTTAACTGAAATTGCTCAGCTATACATGGAAGAAAACCATCACGTTGAAGTGAGGTTGAATTTTGCCGGTTCCAATGTGCTGAAAACCCAGGTTGCTGAAGGTTTTGATGTAGATATATTTTTATCGGCTCATGTTGATCAGTATACCCAACTGCAAGAATTAGGAATGGTTGCTAAAGGGGATCCATTTACTAAAAATGATGTGGTGTTAATTTCAAGTTCTGAGTCGGTTCAATCCTTTGGGGATATAGCTAATGAAGGAGTCAGACTAATTTTTGCAAATGCCACAGTTCCAATCGGCATCTATACAGAAGACATTCTTGCAATGGTGGAAGTTGATAATCCTGGATTTAGAGCGGCAGTAGAAGAAAATGTCATTTCCAGAGCAGAAAATGTCCGCCAAGTGTTGACGAAAGTATCCATTCAAGAGGGAGATGCGGCTTTTGTTTATCGAACGGATATCACAGAACCAGTACAAGATTCCGTGACAGTCATCGAATTACCAGAAGAATATCAAGTGACCAGCGACTTTTACATCATGCTAGTAGAAAGAAATAAAATCCAAGAAGAAGCCATCAGCTTTTACCAGTTTATACTGTCCGAAGCAGCCCAACAAATACTAGCAAACCATGGCTTTCAATAAATGGACAAGAAGATTGTTCAAAAAGAACAATTCGTTCTTGCTGACCCTACTGAAAGAGCCAACCAAGCAAAACTAAGATTTTACGTTGTATATCATAGTTGGCTCTTTCAGCAGAGTGAGTGATATGGGTGCCCTTTGCCCATATCACTCACTCTGCCAGCATTAAATAGATAAAGTAGGGTACCCCAATCATAGATATAATAATTCCCACTGGTAATTCAACAGCATTCAACACATTTCTTGCTACAGTATCTCCGGCCATTAAAATGAAAATCCCAATGAGTATAGCCGTCGGTAGCAACAATTTATGTTTAGGACCGACCAATTTCCTGGCAATATGAGGGGCAATGAGTCCTAAAAAGCCAATTGTTCCCGCTACTGCTGTCGCCAGCCCTGCCAAGACAACAACAAAAATCAACAGCAACACTCTTTCTTTTTCAACATTGACCCCGAGACCAGTCGGCAAGGATTCCCCTAAATTCAATATATCTAAATATCTCGCTTTATATATTGTTAGGCATAAGAAAATAAACAGTAGCGGAGCCACCGCAAATACATAGTTCCAGCTCGTTCCCCACAGACTTCCTGATGTCCAAACAAGGATACGGTTAAAATCTTGAGTGGAAAAGCGTAGTTGAAAGATAATAATTATCGCATTGAATGCTGCGTTGATTCCGATTCCGATTAGTAACAGACGGTTCGTGTTCAGACCGTCTTTCCATGCCAGCAGATAAATAAGCAGTGCGCTAATAGCTGCTCCCACAAAAGCAGCAATGGGCATAGTATAGATGGTAGAAACACTCATTCTGTAGTAGGTACCACCGTCCATAAAATAAATGAAGAGGACAACTGCTAGAGAAGCTCCGGAGCTAATTCCCAAAATCCCTGGATCAGCCAAATCATTTTTGGTAATACCTTGTAAGATTGCGCCAGCTGTTGCCAAGGATGCTCCTACAAATATCGCTAGTATGACTCTCGGCAAACGCATGGTAAAAAGAGCAATTTCTTGTTGCCTTGTTCCTTGTCCGAAGATTGTTCTGATAATTTCCAACGGGCTGATAGAGAAGGAGCCAAAGTACAAACTAAGAAAAAAAGTACATAGTATAAGAGCAAGTAATATTCCAATGGTGAAAGTAAATTTTCTATTGATTTTCGTCATCATTGCCTTGCTCCTTTTCTTACAAGATAAATAAAAATGGGTACACCGATGATTGCTGTAATGGAACCAAGAGGTGTTTCATATGGTTGATTAATCATTCTTGCAACAATATCACTATAGACTAGCAATGTTGCGCCTGTAACTAGGGAGCAGGGAATAATATAGCGATAATCCGGACCGATAACACTTCTTATAATTTGCGGAACAATTAACCCGACAAAAGCAATATTCCCAGCTACAGCTACCGCACTGCCACTTAATAAAATAACAGTTACAACTCCAATAATTCGCACAACTTCTACTCTTTCTCCTAGACCGACAGCCACATCTTCCCCGAGGCTCAACAAAGTAATTTTCGGCGACAAAATCAAAGCAGCAGTGATTCCGACAATACCGACAATACTGAGCAACTTGACTCCTGTCCAAGTGGCAGATGTGAGCCCGCCAGCAACCCAGAAGTTTAATTGCTGGGCCAAATTAAAATACAAGGAAATAGTTGTTGCAATGGAAATAAATAATGTTCCCAAAGCCACACCGGCTAATGTTAATTTCACTGTGTCTCCTCCCCGTTTTGAGCGAGAGCTGATAAAGTAAACCAACATTCCGCTTATTCCTGCTCCGATAAAAGCTAGGACCATTAATCCTGCACTTCCTACATTGATCTGGAGTGCGTAGGAGATTGCCATCGCTAAAATGGCTCCTTGGGTTACTCCGATAATCGATGGGTCGGCAATAGGGTTCCTTGTAATTCCTTGCATCATTGCACCGGAAACGGCTAAAAATGCTCCGACCAATCCAGCAGCAATGGCTCTCGGCATTCGAACATGGTGAACGATAAGAGAATCTATCTCATCGTTATGCTGAAGAATACTGCTGAATACTGTATATAGATCAATGTCCTTGGCACCAAGTGAAATAGATAGTGCTACACCGACAATGAACAGGATGAGAGCAATAAAAATAATGGAGGAACTGATTAGTATTTTATTGATGGATTTCTGTTCGTTCACATTTCCGCCTCCTTGCGCTTTTCTTATAAGAAAGTGTAAGTTTGTCTAGCTCCAGCGCCTAGCTTCCCGTCGTAAAATAGCCTTCCCACCGTAAAGTCAAAAAGCGACTTTAGGTGTGAAGAACATTTTTCGAGGGAAGCTGACCAAGGCGCTTGCGCTTTTCTTATATTATTTATCATTATATCACAAAAGAAGCAAAACGAAGGCGGGACAAATGGTCCATCTCGACCAGATTGCCCCGCCTTCGTTGTTAGTTGGTCAACTCTTCTCTTAAAGTCTCCAATAATGTTGATTTCCCAATGATTTGATAGCTTTGTGTAAAGACTGGTGAACTATCAAAGAAGGTAACATTTCCTTCTGTCACTGCACTTAGAGATTGCCAAACAGAGTTGTTTTCTAGATTTACTTTATCCTCTTCTGTTGCTACAACGACGATATGATCTGCGTCAATTTCTGACAAGCCTTCAATTGTTACAACTGGTAAGCTTACTCCGTCTTGTTCAGTTAAATTTTCTGGCTTCGCTAGACCTAGGTCATCGTATAAAATACCCCCGACTCCTGCGTCAACAAAAACAAAAAAGCTGTCTCCACCAGTTAAAATTGCCAAATAGGTTGCATCTTCACCGTTTGCCGCCATGATTTCTTCACCAATCGCCGTAGCAGTACTATCGTAATCCGCTAACCATTGCTCCGCTGTTTCCTCTTGGTCAAACAGCTCGGCAATATAAGTCAATCGTCCTCTCCAGTCATTATCGAAGTTTTTAATCATGACAACAGGAGCAATCTCTGCCAATTGATCGTAAATTTTCTCTTGTCTTTCACTCATAATAATCAAATCAGGATCTGCTGCCAAAATAGCCTCAATATCCATCGTATCGCTCATATTGTAGCCGACAATGGTTGCATCATCCAATTGCCCTTCTAGATAGCTCGGAAAACTCTCTGTATTGTAGGCATCTCCATCAGCTGATGCAACAGGAGTAATTCCTAATACTAATAATGCTTCACTCGACCCAGAAATATCAACAATGCGTTCTGGGTTCGTCGGAATTTCCACCTCGCCATTTAAAGTAGTCACTGTTTTTGTTTCTGTTGTTTCGTTATCTTCTGTAGCATTATCGCTATCATTACCACAGCCAGTTAAAAAAATAAAGAAAATTAAAAAAGTTGCTAAAAATCCAAAAATATTTTTATTTCTCATTCTTTTCCCACACTCCCATTTTATGTATTGTTTACATTGCAATTGAAAATCATTATCAACATTGCAAAAGTATTTTATCTCATTTTGTTATGCTTGTCAAAATTTTTGTTATGTTTCTTATTTAGGTTGTTCCAATGTTTTAAATAAAATTATTGAAATTTTCAGATTACAGTGCTACAATGAATATTAAAAAATTACTGCAATTTTCACATTATTCAGTTGGGGAACTTATTTTTAGTTAGAGTGGGGATTTTTTCAAGATTGATGACAGTAAACAATAAAAAAAGTAGGGTGGGGAAATGAATGAAAGGTTTTATAGGTATATGGAAGCAATTGAGCTTGGTACAACAGATTCTTATCGGTTTGATTATTGGAATTATTTTAGCGGTGGCTATTCCTGAGGCAGCTTCACCAGTTGCTTTACTAGGAACTTTATTTGTAGGAGCGCTTCGTGCAGTGGCGCCAGTATTGGTTTTTGTTTTGGTTATGTCTGCTCTTGCTCAACATCAGAGTAATAAACAGACAAATATGAAATCAATCATTGGACTTTATTTAGTTGGTACATTTTCTGCTGGAGTGATTGGTGTAGTTGCTAGTTATCTTTTTCCAGTGCAATTGGTGCTTACAACAGGTGCCAGTAATCTGACACCGCCAGAGGGAATTTCTCAAGTATTGGAAACACTATTGATGAATATCGTTGATAATCCAGTGTCAGCATTATATAATGCCAATTATATTGGTATCTTGGCTTGGGCGATTCTTCTTGGGGTTGCTTTGAAGGGGGCAGCTGATTCTACCAAAACACTGATAGCGAATTTCTCTGATGGGATTTCTAAAGTAGTGAAATGGATTATCTCTTTTGCGCCACTAGGGATCATGGGATTGGTATTTGATTCTATCACAACAAGTGGTCTTGAGTCTTTGCTTGGATACGGACAATTACTGTTAGTGTTACTCGGCTGCATGTTTTTTGTTGCCTTAGTTGTCAATCCACTTATTGTGTTTTTGAATATTCGCGAAAATCCATATCCACTTGTACTTACTTGTTTGAAGGAAAGTGGAATTACAGCATTTTTTACTCGCAGTTCAGCAGCTAATATTCCTGTTAATATGGAATTATGTAGAAAGTTAGGGTTGAACAAAGATACTTATTCTGTATCGATTCCTTTGGGGGCTACTATTAACATGGCTGGTGCGGCTGTTACTATTTCTGTTTTAACACTTGCAGCTGTTCATACGCTAGGTATTGAAGTGGACATCATAACAGCGTTACTTTTGAGCTTGGTTGCAGCTGTATCTGCATGTGGTGCTTCAGGGGTAGCTGGGGGGTCACTATTGCTTATACCTCTTGCTTGTAGTTTGTTTGGTATTTCAAATGATATCGCCATGCAAGTTGTCGGAGTAGGATTCATTATTGGGGTGTTACAAGACTCTTTTGAAACAGCTTTGAATTCATCCACAGATGCACTGTTTACAGCAACAGCTGAGTATGCTAGAAATCGTAAAGTGGGAGTGGTGGAGCAAGAAATTGGATTAGAATCTGCGCAGTAACTAGGGGTTTAATGTGTGTTTGAATTTGATTATTTGTACAAGAAAGTAGCATTAGGAAAATAGTTGTGAAAAATTTGGCGGGTGTGCGGATGGTCTCTGACCATTTCGTACATCCGCCAAATTTTTCACAAAAATGACATAACTGGACAAATTTTGCAATTTTTTATTTGAAATTCTTGAGCGGAGGGAGTGAACCTGTTACAATGAGGTTATGGCGAGAAATTATTAGGGTGGGACATAATATGGAGTGTCGGGACGATAAACGTCCAAGTAAATTCCTTGATAGTGAGATAAAGGAAGGGGAAAGTCGTGAAAACGTTACTTGAGTATCAAAAAAAATTATTACCCGACTTACTACAAGTTATGCAAAACCGTTATGAAATTCTTCGTCATATTAGAACGATGCAGCCTATAGGAAGAAGAAGCTTGGCAGTAAGTGTAGGTTTGACAGAAAGAGTGTTACGCAGTGAAGTTCAATTTCTGAAAGAGCAACAGCTGATTGATGTTCAACCTTCTGGTATGACAGTGACAGAAGAAGGAATGGATGTTCTGCTAATGTTAGAAGACGCCATGAAAGAACTTTATGGTACGACAGAGCTCGAAAGAAAGTTGAAGGAAATGTTACATCTGGAAGAAGTCGTTGTCGTTGGAGGGGATAGTGATACTTCCCTATCTGTAAAAAAGGAAATGGCAAGGGCAAGTGTAATGTGTATAAAACGCAGAATTGCTGCAAATAATACCATTGCTGTGACCGGAGGTAGTACATTAGCGGAAGTAGCTGACATGATGAAAAGTGATGCAGAGGAGTTGCACTTACTTTTCGTATCTGCAAGAGGTGGACTAGGAGAAAATGTTGTATCTCAAGCGAATACGATTTGTGCAAAGATGGCCCAGAGAATGAAGGGGGATTATCGTTTACTCCATGTACCTGATCAACTTAGTGACGAAGCTTATGCCTCTATTATTGAAGAACCTTCTGTGAAAAATGTCATAGACTTAATAAAGTCAGCAGATATGCTTATTCATGGGATCGGTGATGCTTTTGCAATGGCTGAGCGTAGAAATACGCCTCCAGAGGATATTGCCATGCTCAAAGAGAGAAAAGCTGTCAGTGAGGCATTCGGTTATTATTTTGATGAGCAGGGAAATGTTGTTCACAAATTATTAACAGTAGGTATGCAATTACAAGATGTAAAAAAAGTTCCCAATGTTATCTCTATAGCAGGCGGTGCATCTAAGGCGAAAGCCATCCACTCTTTTATGAAGCAGAGATGTAGCACTGTTCTGGTAACTGACGAGGGAGCAGCGAAAAGGTTAATAAGGGATTATTTACCCCTTAATATAAAAAAAGAAGAAACCCAAGGAGGAAGTTTACATGGCAGTTAAAGTTGGTATTAATGGATTTGGACGTATTGGTCGTCTAGCATTTCGTTTAATCGAGAAAAACCCAGAGTTAGAGGTTGTTGCAATCAATGACTTAACAGATACGAAAATGTTAGCTCATTTATTAAAATATGATACAACTCAAGGTCGTTTCGACGGAGAAGTTGAAGTTCACGAAGGACATTTCTTAGTAAACGGTAAAGAGGTAAAAACTCTTGCTAACCGCAACCCTGAAGAATTACCATGGGGCGAGCTAGGCGTTGATATCGTTCTTGAGTGTACTGGATTCTTCACATCTCAAGAAAAAGCTGGTTTACATCTTAAAGCTGGTGCGAAAAAAGTTGTTGTATCTGCTCCAGCAACTGGCGATGTAAAAACAGTTGTTTACAATACAAACCACGACATCTTAGATGGATCTGAAACAGTTATTTCTGGTGCTTCTTGTACAACAAACTGCTTAGCTCCAATGGCTAAAGCTTTACAAGACAACTTCGGAATCGTAGAAGGATTAATGACTACAATCCATGCTTACACTGGTGACCAAAACACATTAGATGCTCCACATCCAAAAGGAGACTTCCGTCGTGCGCGTGCAGCAGCTGCAAACATCGTTCCAAACACAACTGGTGCAGCGAAAGCAATCGGACTAGTAATCCCTGAGTTAAACGGTAAATTAGACGGAGCAGCTCAACGTGTTCCAGTTGCAACTGGTTCTTTAACTGAGTTAGTAACTGTTCTTGAAAAAGAAGTTACTGTAGAAAAAGTAAACGAAGTGATGAAAGCAGCAGCTAACGAGTCTTATGGTTACACTGAAGACGAAATCGTTTCTTCTGACATCGTTGGAATCAACTTCGGTTCATTATTCGATGCTACACAAACAAAAGTTATGTCTGTTGGTGGCAAACAATTAGTTAAAACTGTAGCTTGGTACGACAACGAAATGTCTTACACTGCGCAATTAGTAAGAACTTTAAAACATTTTGCTAACTTAGCGAAATAATTTTAAGTAAATAGTAAAGAAAGAGCGGTAGCACATGTCTCCGCTCTTTATCTCAATCAGTATGAAAAAAATTGGGTTGGAGGCTATTATCCATGAACAAAAAATCAATTCGTGATATTGATGTTAAAGGAAAACGCGTCTTTTGCCGTGTAGACTTTAACGTGCCATTAAAAGATGGTGTGATTCAAGATGAAACTCGTATTAATGCTGCGTTACCAACAATTCAACACTTAATTGACAATGGTGCGAAAGTAATTTTGGCGAGTCACCTTGGTCGTCCAAAAGGTGAAAGAAAAACCGAATTTTCTCTTGCACCTGTAGCAACTCGTCTTAGTGAAAAGCTAGGTAAAGACGTTGCTCTTTGCGAAGAAGCATATGGCCCAGTTGCTGAAGAAGCAGTAGCAAAATTAGGAGAAGGTGACGTTGTTGTTCTTGAAAACGTACGTTTCTATCCTGGAGAAACAAAAAATGATTCAGAATTAGCGAAAGGATTCGCAGCCCTTGCAGATGTATACGTAAATGATGCATTTGGTGCAGCTCACCGTGCGCACGCTTCAACAGAAGGAATCGCTCATTACGTAGACACAGCAGTAGCTGGTTTCTTAATGGAAAAAGAGCTTGAAGTTCTTGGGAAAGCTATATCTAATCCAGATCGTCCCTTCACTGCTATTATCGGCGGTTCTAAAGTTGCGGATAAAATCGGCGTAATTGAAAACCTACTTGAAATGGTAGATACATTAATCATCGGTGGCGGATTATCATACACATTCTCGAAAGCGCAAGGACATGAGGTTGGTACTTCATTACTTGAAGAAGATAAAATTGATTTAGCAAAAGAATTCATGGCAAAAGCAGAAGAAAAAGGTGTTAAATTCTTAATGCCAGTTGACTGCGTGATTGCAAAAGAATTTGGCGAAGCTACATACGTTGGACCAGTTGATATTGACAGCATCCCAGCTGATCATATGGGTCTTGACATTGGTCCAAAAACTGTTGCATTATATCGTGATGCAATCAAAGATTCTAAGCTTGTTGTGTGGAACGGACCAATGGGTGTATTTGAATTAGACAAATATGCAAATGGTACTCGCGGTGTTGCAGAAGCGTTAGCGGAAAGCGATGCTTACTCTATCATCGGCGGTGGAGACTCTGCAGCAGCAGTTGAGAAATTTGGCTTAGCAGATAAAATGAGCCACATTTCTACTGGTGGTGGTGCTTCATTAGAGTTCATGGAAGGGAAAAAACTTCCTGGCGTAGAGGCACTAAACGACAAATAACATACTAGAAAAAATGAATGTTCTAACTTGCGGATAGAATCGCTCATTTTTTATAAAAAATTCAAATACTTGGAATTTGAGCGCCAAATATTTGAATGATGTACCAGAATATAAGGAGGCCTCCTATACATGCGTAAGCCAATTATTGCAGGTAACTGGAAAATGAATAAAACTTTAGGCGAAGCACTTTCCTTCGTTGAAGAAGTAGCAGGAAAAATCCCAGCAACAGAGAAAGTTGATGCTGCTGTATGTGCATCACCACTTTTCTTAGCTTCTATGGTAGAAGCGACAAAAGGTTCTGATTTAAAAATCGGTGCACAAAATGCAAGTGACAAGGACAGCGGTGCTTTCACTGGAGAAGTAAGTCCGGTTGCGTTAAAAGACCTTGGAGTAACTTATGTTATTCTTGGACACTCTGAGCGCCGTGAATACTACGGTGAAACAGACGAGTTCATCAACAACAAAACAAAGAAAATGTTTGAGCAAGGCTTAACACCAATTCTTTGCTGTGGTGAAACTCTTGAAGAGCGCGAAGGTGGTAAGTTCGAAGAAGTAATTCGCACTCAATTAACTGCTGATTTAGCAGGATTAACAGAAGAACAAGTGAAAAACCTTGTGATTGCTTATGAACCAATTTGGGCAATCGGTACAGGAGTATCAGCTACTGAGCAAGACGCACAAGATTCTTGTAAATTTGTTCGTGAAGTAGTTGCAGACCTTTACAATCAAGCTGCTGCTGATGCAGTGCGCATTCAGTATGGTGGTAGTGTAAAGCCTGACAACATTAAGGAATATATGGCACAACCAGACATCGATGGTGCTTTAGTTGGAGGCGCAAGCCTTGAGCCAAGTTCATTCCTTGCTTTGTTAGAAGGAGTGTAAAAAATGTCTAAACAACCTAAAATATTAATTATCATGGACGGTTTCGGTTTACGTGAAGAAGTAGAAGGTAACGCTGTTGCCCAAGCCAACAAACCAAATTTTGACCGTTACATGAATCAATTTCCCCATGCAACCTTAACTGCACAAGGGGAAGCAGTAGGTCTTCCTGAAGGACAAATGGGTAACTCAGAAGTTGGCCATTTAAATATCGGTGCAGGACGTATTGTTTACCAAAGTTTAACTCGTGTAAACATTGCAATTCGTGAAGGTGAGTTCCAAAAGAACGAAACATTCCACCATGCAATCAACCATGTGAAAGAAAAGGGAACTGCTCTTCACTTATTCGGATTATTGTCTGATGGAGGAATTCACAGTCACATCAATCATATGTTTGCTTTATTGAAAATGGCAGCAGATGAAGGTGTAGAAAAAATTTATCTTCACGGTTTCTTAGATGGACGTGACGTTCCACCACAATCAGCTCTAGGATACATCGAGCAAACAGAAGCAAAAATGAAAGAATACGGCGTTGGAGAATTTGCAACAATTTCTGGACGTTATTATTCAATGGACCGTGACAAGCGTTGGGATCGTGTAGAAAAATGCTACCGTTCGATGGTGTATGGCGAAGGTCCTGCTTATAAAACAGCTGAAGAATGTGTAGAAGACTCTTACGAAAATGGTATCTATGATGAGTTCGTTTTACCATCTGTTATGGTAAAAGAAGACGGTACTCCAGTAGCTACAATTCAAGATGAAGATGCTATTATTTTCTACAACTTCCGTCCAGACCGCGCGATCCAAACGTCAAATGTGTTTACAAACAAGGACTTCCGTGATTTTGACCGTGGCGATAAGTTCCCGAAAAATCTAGAGTTCGTTTGTATGACTCATTTCAGCGAAACAGTAAACGGATATGTTGCATTCAAGCCGACAAACCTTGACAACACATACGGTGAAGTTGTTTCTCAAGCTGGCTTAAAACAGCTTCGTATTGCAGAAACGGAAAAATATCCACACGTTACCTTCTTCTTTAGTGGTGGACGTGAAGAGAAATTCCCTGGAGAAGAACGTATTCTAATCAATTCTCCTAAAGTTGCAACATACGACTTACAGCCAGAAATGAGCATTTACGAAGTAACAGACGCATTAGTAAAAGAAATTGAAGCTGATAACTTTGATACAATTATTTTAAACTTTGCTAACTGTGATATGGTTGGTCACTCTGGAATGATGGAGCCGACAATCAAAGCAGTAGAAGCAACCGATGAGTGTTTAGGAAAAGTTGTTGAAGCAATTCTTGCAAAAGATGGTGTTGCTATCATTACTGCTGACCACGGAAATGCTGAAATGGAATTAACAAAAGAAGGAAAACCGATGACTGCTCATACAACAAATCCAGTACCTGTCATTGTAACAAAGCCTGGTATTGAGCTTCGTACGGACGGTATCCTAGGAGATTTAGCACCGACATTGCTAGACTTGTTAGGAGTAGAACAGCCAGTTGAAATGACTGGAAAATCATTAATTAAAAAATAAATAGGTAATTGAAAAGGAGATAAAAAATTATGTCATTTATTACAGATGTTTACGCTCGTGAAGTATTAGATTCTCGTGGAAATCCAACAATTGAAGTAGAAGTATACACTGAGTCAGGTTCTTTCGGACGCGCAATGGTACCGTCTGGTGCATCTACTGGTGAATACGAAGCAGTTGAATTACGTGATGGAGACAAATCACGTTACCTTGGAAAAGGTGTTCAAAAAGCTGTTGATAATGTAAACAACATTATCGCTGAAGCTATCATCGGATTTGATGTAACTGACCAAATCGGTATCGACCACACGATGATCCAATTAGATGGAACTGAAAACAAAGGAAACTTAGGTGCGAATGCAATCCTTGGTGTATCTATGGCAGTTGCTCATGCAGCAGCTGACGAGTTAGACATGCCTTTATACCGCTACTTAGGTGGAACAAACTCAAAACAATTACCAACTCCAATGATGAACATCATCAACGGTGGTTCTCACGCTGACAATAACGTAGACTTCCAAGAGTTCATGATTTTACCAGTTGGTGCTCCATCATTCAAAGAAGCTATCCGTATGGGTGCTGAAGTATTCCACGCTTTAAAATCTGTATTAAGCGCAAAAGGCTTAAATACAGCAGTAGGTGATGAAGGTGGATTTGCTCCAAACCTTGAGTCTAACAAAGCTGCTATCGAGGTAATTATCGAAGCGATTGAAAAAGCTGGTTATAAAGCTGGAGATGACATCTTATTAGGAATGGACGTTGCTTCTTCTGAGTTCTACAGCAAAGAAACTGGTAAATACGAATTAACTGGAGAAGGTAAATCATTAACATCTGCTGAAATGGTTGACTTCTATGAAGAATTAGTTAATGAGTTCCCAATCATTTCTATTGAAGATGGTTTAGATGAGAACGACTGGGATGGCCACAAATTATTAACTGATCGTATTGGTAATAAAGTTCAATTAGTAGGTGACGATTTATTCGTAACAAACACGAAGAAATTAGCTGAAGGTATCGAAAAAGGTATCGCAAACTCAATCTTAATCAAAGTAAACCAAATCGGTACGTTAACTGAAACTTTCGATGCAATCGAAATGGCAAAACGCGCTGGTTACACTGCAGTAATCTCTCACCGTTCTGGTGAAACTGAAGATGCTACAATTGCTGACATCTCAGTTGCATTAAATGCTGGACAAATCAAAACTGGTTCTATGAGCCGTACTGACCGTATCGCTAAATACAACCAATTATTACGTATCGAAGACGAGCTAGGCGAATTAGCTAAATACGATGGAATCAAATCTTTCTACAACTTGAAGAAATAATTTGAAGTTGTAGAAGAATAAGTAAATGAAGCCATACCGAACATTTTTCGGTATGGCTTCATTTAGCAAAAAAATATTTACAGACCCTTGCTAGTACATTTTATGGCATGGAACCTTCTATTTTTATCTGTATATCCTTTATTGTATCTCGCATAACTTTGCAGGGGTTACCAACAGCAATTACATTTTGAGGAATGTCCTTCGTGACAACACTACCTGCACCAATTACAGAGTTATCTCCTATTGTCACGCCAGGCATGACACATGCATTTGCACCAATCCAAACATTATTACCTATATGTACCGGTATGTTGAATTGATACGTTTGCTTTCGCAATTCTGCTTTGCTTGGATGTCCTGCTGTAGCGATTGTCACATTTGGTCCGAACATGCAATTATACTATGTAATAATTGCTATTACATATTTATTTAAAAAAACAAAATAAATAGTATCTTTTTACAAAAGCTGTGTTATAATAATGATTATAAATAAGGCGATGGCCAAGGAGGAACATAGAATGACAAATTTAATTGGTAAGAAACTTTTTGACTTTAAAGCAGATGCTTATAAAGATGGAGAACTTATAGAGGTTAGTACAGCAGATGTATTAGGTAAATGGAGTATCTTTTACTTTTATCCAGGTGACTTCACATTTGTATGTCCAACAGAGTTAGGTGACTTACAAGATCACTATGCAAAATTCCAAGAATTAGATGCTGAAATCTACTCTGTTTCTACAGATAGCCACTTTGTACATAAAGCATGGGCAGATGCAACTGAAACAATTGGGAAAGTGAAATACACAATGTTAGCTGACCCAACAGGAAAAATTTCAAGATTCTTCGGAGTATTAGAAGAAGACCTAGGACAAGCTTTCCGTGGATCTTTCGTTGTAAACCCTGAAGGTGAAATCAAAGCTTACGAAATCCATGACATGGGAATTGGACGTAATGCAGAAGAATTAGTAAGAAAATTAGAAGCTGCGAAATTCATCGCAGAAAATGGCGATAAAGTTTGCCCAGCAAACTGGAAGCCAGGTGAAGAAACAATTGCTCCAAGTTTAGACCTAATCGGGAAAATATAATATTAAAATGTGAGAATTGGGCAAAAAACGCCCAATTCTCACATTTTATAAAAACGGATAATCTCGTTGTATTCAGTAATGATGAATTTTTTTGATTGGAAAGAACTTGATCCAGGCAGGTTTGGGCAAAGGCTTGCACTTTTTAATATGCTGATTTTAATGGCACCATTGATATTTATAGTAATGAAAAATGAACATAGAGAGTGAGAGATTGTATAAAATGAGAGAAGAAATTTATGATTTAATTATAATTGGTGGCGGACCAGCAGGATTATCAGCTGGTATTTATGCTGGACGCGCAATGCTGGATACTTTAATTCTTGAAAAAGAAAAAGTAGGCGGCCAAGTAACAACAACGACAGATATTGTAAATTACCCTGGTGTAAGAAAAACAACTGGGCCAAAATTAATGGAAGAAATGTACGACCAAATTAAAGATTTTGGAGTAGACTTGAAAGTTGCTGATATTACATCTGTAGAATTAACTGGAGAAATTAAGAAAATCCATACAGCAAACGGTACGTATGAAGCACGCAGTATCATCATTGCTACTGGTGCAGCGGCAAGAAAAATTGGATTCCCTGGAGAAGTAGACTTTACAGGAAGAGGAATCGCTTATTGTTCTACTTGTGATGGTGAATTCTTTAGCGGTTTAGATATTTTTGTTATCGGTGGCGGCTATGCAGCGGCTGAAGAAGCTATCTACTTAACAAGATATGGAAAAAGCGTTACGATGATTATTCGTGAGCCTGATTTCACTTGTGCAAAAATGACAGCAGACCAAGCAAGAAATCACCCGAATATCAAAGTAATTTACAATACAGAAGTGAAAGAAGTATCTGGAGACAGCTTTATGAATAAGGCTGTATTTGTAAACAATGAAACAGGAGAAGAATTTACTTACGAAGCTCCTGAAGAAGACGGCGCATTCGGAATGTTTGTATTTGCAGGTACTGCTCCACAAACAGGTCTTTTTAAAGAAGAAGTAAACCTTGATGGCCACGGATACATTCCAACAAATGAAAACATGGAAACAAATATACCTGGTGTTTATGCAGCTGGTGATATTTTACCGAAAGAATTACGCCAAATTGTAACGGCTGTATCTGATGGAGCTATCGCTGCAACTGCTGCACAAAAGTTTGTGGCAGGCGAAAAGCAAAAATTAGAATTACCTATGGTTACAGAGCGAATGACGCAACGTTTAGAAGAATTGGCAAAAAATATCGACACAAAAGAAGAGCCTAAAGAAACTGTAACTGAACAAGCGAAATCTTCTTCAAATGAATGGTTCCCAGCGGAAATGAAAGAGCAATTAAAGGGAGTATTCGGCAAATTAACGAAAAAGGTTACTTTATTAACATTCACGCAAGCAAATGATGCGAAATCTCTTGAACTGACTGGATTTTTACAAGAAATCGCAGCTTTAAGTGACAAATTAACATTAAAAGATGCTTCATCAGTTGAGCAGAATGTAGTAGAAGCGACAAGATTCCCGGCTCTTGCATTACTAGATGAGCAAGATAACTACACTGGTATCAAGTTTACTGGTGTTCCAAGTGGACATGAATTAAACTCACTTGTTTTAGCTATTTATAATGTAGGTAGTGAAGGACAGCCTTTAGAATCAACAAAAGTAGATAAAATTAAAGCATTGCCAAAAACAAAGGTGCAAATTTGCGTTTCATTATCATGTCATTATTGCCCTGATGTTGTGGCAGCATGTCAACGAATTGCTGCACTAAACCCTGGTATTGAAGCAGAAATGGTTGATATTTCTCTAGCACCTGAATTGAAGAAAGAGAAGAAAATCATGAGTATCCCAGCCATGATTATCAATGATGAAGAAGTTGTCTTCGGTGCGAAGAAAATGGATGAGATTATTGAGATCATTGGTCAGAAGGAAGCTTTAGTAAAGTAAGATCTAATCTTGGTGATAGAAAGTGAAAAACATCAGTCGGAAAGTGAATCGGCTGATGTTTTTTCTATTGATGAGGTAAATCATATGTTTTAGGATACAAAGAAAGAACCGTTATTCCCATGGGAGAAAGGTAGGGAGGAGAACTCAGGGCTAGCTGGTCACCTAAGATCCTTATCTTCTAATATGTTTTTATAAAAAGTTAATTACAGCTACCTACCGTATTAATGAACAAAATCCTTCGAAATCAACAATCACATCATCTATCCTTAGTTCATCACTCTCAAACACTTCTTCATTTTTATGATAAGGGTCAATGGCAATGATTTTGCCGATATCGGCTCTTTTGGCTGCCAAAAGTCCTGAAAAAGCATCTTCCACTACAACACAATCCTTTGGAGCTAGTCCCAATTTCTCTGCAGCACGGAGAAAAATATCAGGGGCGGGTTTGCCAGGGAAAGTTTCATCATTATAGACAACTTTTTCAAGTGAAAACCACGTATTTAAATGAAAAATGTCAAAATAAAAGCCGATATTTTCTTCTCCAGTTGCAGTAGCGATAGTAAAAGGGATGCTATTTTCTGTTAGTGTATCTAGTACTTCAGTAAGCCCTTTCGTAAATACAATTTGCTCGGGATGTTTTAAACATAACTCTCGGTATAATGCTTCTTTTTCAATAGATAATTTTTTCATTTCAGCATCTGTTAAATCTTCTGACAAGAAATAGCGCAATATTTTACTGTTAGTCCGTCCGTGAATATTTTTGGTGATGTCTTCATCAGATAATGTTTGATTAGAGTATTTTTTTATCATATGTATCCAAGCTTCCTCGTGAAAATGTGAGTCTTGAAACATGGTTCCGTTAAAATCAAAGATGATTCCTTTCATGAGATAACCTCTTTTCGATGTTTTTATCTTTATTATAGCATAGAGGTGCAAGAAGGTTTATAGGGAAGTTGTTCGAGAGTAGTGGTGGGGGATCTAGAAAAGTATAAGCCGGATATTGAAATATTATCCGGCTTATACTTCTCGTGCCCAATCCTTTTGATAGCCAGGGGTAAGGGAGTGGTAGAAAGTAAGTAAACGCGGTGTATCTTGTAAATCTTTTAATGAAGGGAATCATGTCAAGATAATCATCTACACATTGACCCGGCTCTGTAGATAGGCGATTTTTCTCCTTTGAGGCTTCTTTTAAACCGACTACGGTGAAGGTTTCATCTAGTCCGACCATACGGGAAAATTTGAGATTACTTGACCCTAGAAATCCATCTTTTTCATTTGCATTTAATCCTTCTAATAAGTTATCACGGTGAATAAACGTTGGGTAGCGTTTATTTCCTTTTTTCGGATAAGCGAAAAAGGCATAGCCATGTTTGTTTAAGGAGTCCTTTTCAATAATGTTATAGACTTGCTTTTGTATAATTGTTTTTGACATAGTATTCCTCCTAAGTAGGGGGCTATCTGAAAATCATATGATGCCCATGATATTTTTTACTATACCATGAATCATT
Organism: Bacillaceae bacterium; assembly: GCA_027451065.1. Taxonomy (GTDB): domain Bacteria; phylum Bacillota; class Bacilli; order Bacillales; family Bacillaceae_G; genus DAIDKD01. Next base: position 35,223 of record DAIDKD010000002.1, read on the forward strand.
TGTATCGAAAATATCTTGTTTTCCATGAATAGTGGCTGTATTTTATCCCTTGTGGTAAGCATCATTTTATGGTACATTTAAAATATTGTAGTAGGTAGGAGGTGTGCTCTTTGGGTACAGTTGTGACGGTATTATTAATAATTAGTTGTATTGCAATGATTATATTGGTTCTTCTGCAGAACAGTAAAAGCCAAGGATTATCTGGGGCTATTTCTGGTGGTGCAGAGCAATTATTCGGAAAACAAAAGGCACGTGGACTGGATGCGGTATTACATCGTATGACGGTTGTATGTGCTGTGGCATTCTTTGTATTTGCTTTATTAAAGGCATACTTAGGATAATGAGAAGACCGTCCCAATGCAAGGGCGGTTTTTTGCTTATATACAGAAAAAGGGTCAGAACGCGGCTTATTAGCTTGTAGAGGAAATAGGGATTTATTTTTAAGGAGTATTCTTTCACCTTAAAAATAAATCATCTTGCCCACAGTGAGGTGGTCGCTAGATCTAGATAAGGGGGAAGGTGCAGTGAAAGTTACAATACCAACACCATTGTTCATTGAAGGTGGAAAGAGAGCAGTTCTATTGCTCCATGGTTTTACGGGAAATTCAGCTGATGTACGGATGCTAGGACGTTTTTTAGAGAAGAAAGGTTATACATGCTATGCCCCTCATTATAAAGGGCACGGAGTACCACCAGAAGAGTTGATACATACAGGTCCGAAAGATTGGTGGGAGGACGTGTTAGAGGCCTATGGATTTTTGAAAAAGAGGGGATATGAGGAAATAGCTGTTGCAGGACTTTCCCTCGGCGGTGTATTTTCTTTGAAATTAGGGTATACACTACCTGTAAAAGGAGTTATCACTATGTGTGCCCCTATGTCTACGAAAAATAAAGAGGTCATGTACAAAGGAGTGTTGGCTTATGCTCGTAAATATAAAGAGCATGAAGGGAAATCAAAAGAGAAAATTGATGAGGAAATGAGCAGATTTCAGCCGATGAATACATTGGAGGAGTTGAAGGAAGAAATAGATAATGTTCGTGAAAATATCGATTTGATTGAGGTACCAGTCTTCGCAATCCAAGCACGACATGATACGATGATTGATCCAGATAGTGTCAATGTGATTTTTGATGGAGTGTCCTCTATCATCAAAAAGCAAAAATGGTTTGAAAATTCTGGGCATGTCATTACGATAGGACCTGAAAAAGATATAATGCATGAAGATATTTATGAGTTTTTAGAATCTCTGACTTGGGAAGAATAAAAGAAAAGCGGGAGGTGCAATTAGATGGATATAAATGAAAAACAGATTGAAAAAATCCTTTCTTTTATGAAAGAGGAGACGTATAAGCCGTTGACCATTCAAGAATTAGAGGTAGCTTTTGGAATAGAAGGCTCCAGTGACTTTAAGGATTTTGTAAAAACACTTGTATTAATGGAAGAAAAAGGGTTAGTGGTGCGGACACGAAGCAATCGTTACGGTCTTCCAGAAAAGATGAACTTAGTGAAAGGGAAATTAACAGGGCATGCCAAAGGATTTGCTTTCGTGATTCCTGAAGAAAAGGGAATGGATGATATTTTTATCCCTCCTAATGAACTGAACAGTGCCATCCACGGTGATATTGTGTTGGCACGTGTTAACACAATTTCATCGGGAGCAAGACGAGAAGGGACTGTTGTTCGAATTATCGAACGGGGAATGAAGGAAATTGTTGGGACATATACCCCATCGAAAGGGTTTGGGTTTGTGATTCCTGATGATAAGCGGATTATCAGCGATATTTTCATTCCGAAAAATGCAACAAAGGGTGCGGTAGACGGGCATAAAGTTGTTGTAAATATTACCAACTATCCAGAAGGACGAATGAGTGCTGAAGGAGAAATTGTCAACATCATTGGCCATAAAAATGACCCAGGTGTAGATATTTTATCAGTCATTTATAAAAATGGATTACCACTGGCTTTTCCAGATGAAGTACTAGAGCAGGCCAACAGCATCCCAGAGGAAATAAACGAGGAAGATATCGGCAATCGACGTGATTTACGTGATCAAGTTATTGTGACCATTGATGGAGCAGATGCTAAAGATTTAGATGATGCAGTGACAGTAAGCAAGTTGGAAAATGGAAACTATAAGCTCGGAGTACATATTGCTGATGTTAGTTATTATGTACAGGAAGGCTCTTCTATTGATAAAGAAGCGGCTGAACGAGGGACAAGTGTTTATTTAGTCGACCGTGTGATTCCGATGATTCCTCACCGTTTGTCTAACGGAATATGCTCATTGAATCCGAAAGTCAATCGCTTTACCCTTTCCTGCGAAATGGAATTGACAGCTGAAGGGGAAGTAATCAGTCATGAAATTTTTGAAAGTATTATCAAAACGACAGAGCGAATGACCTATGCTGATGTGAATAAAATTCTAGAAGAAAAAGATGAAGGATTGCGGGGAAAATATGCTGAACTTGTACCAATGTTCGAATTGATGGAAGAATTGGCTAGTATTTTACGCAATAAACGTATGACACGGGGAGCCATTGATTTTAATTTTAAAGAAGCAAAAGTATTGGTAGATGAAGAAGGAGCACCGACAGATGTTGTTCTTCGAGAACGTTCTGTGGCAGAAAAATTAATTGAAGAATTTATGTTGGCTGCCAACGAAACGGTAGCAGAGCATTTCCACTGGCTTAATGTACCATTCATGTACCGTGTCCATGAAGATCCAAAGGAAGAAAAGCTACAGAGATTTTTTGAATTTATTACTACTTTTGGTTATGCTGTAAAAGGAACGGCTAATCAAATTCATCCACGAGCGTTGCAGCAAGTAATTGAAATGGTGCATGGAAAACCAGAAGAAGTAGTGATTTCCACTGTGCTTTTACGTTCTATGAAGCAAGCTCGCTATGATGAGGATAGCCTAGGGCATTTTGGCTTATCAACAGAATTCTATACTCACTTTACCTCACCTATTCGTCGTTATCCAGATTTAATTGTTCATCGCTTAATTCGTACGTATCTAATAGAAGGACGAATGGAACAGGACGTACAGGATAAATGGAAGGAATCATTGCCAAGTATTGCAGAGCATTCGTCTAATATGGAACGTCGTGCCGTAGAGGCAGAACGTGAAGTGGACGAGTTGAAAAAAGCGGAGTACATGCTTGATAAAATTGGTGAAGAATATGAAGGAATTATTAGCTCCGTTACTAATTTCGGGATGTTTGTTGAGTTAGAAAATACTATTGAGGGACTTGTTCATGTTAGCTATTTATCAGATGATTATTATCGTTACGATGACAGACATTTTGCGATGATAGGTGAAAGAACAGGAAAAGTCTTCCGCATCGGTGACGAGATTATTGTTCGTGTGGTGAAGGTTGACAAGGATGAACGTGCCATTGATTTTGAAGTTGTCGGCATGAAAAGTAATCGCCGACCACGCAACGATAAACCACATATGATTTCCTTAGATAAAAAAGGAAAAGGTGATAAAAAAGCAAAAAAAGACTCCCGCAAGTCAGACCGTAATGACCAAGGGAAAAAGAAGAAAAAGAAAGGTGCTTTTTACGAAGGGGTAGCGAAAAAGCCGAAGAAGAAAAAAAGATAGTTGTGAGTGAGGGGGGAGTAAAAATCAACCCCCACCTCACTCACAACTAGAAAGGACAATCATGATAACCCCAGGAACATGATTGAAGTCAACTATCTAATGTTAATTGTGAAATTTGGGGAATTTTGCTAAAATAGGGAGGATAGTAGAGAGGAGGAGGTTTTCATGCCAAAAGGAGAAGGGAAAGTAATTGCTCAAAATAAAAAGGCATACCATGATTTTTTTATTGAAGAGACGTATGAAGCAGGTATGGTGCTGCAAGGAACGGAAATTAAAAGTATTCGTGCTGGAAAAGCCAATATTAAAGATGCATATGCCCGTATTGTAAATGGGGAAGTAGTTATTGTTGGAATGCATATCAGCCCTTATGAACAAGGGAATAGATACAATCATGACCCATTGCGTACAAGGAAATTATTACTGCACAAAAAAGAAATTGACAAGTTAATTGGCATCACCAAAGAATCAGGTTACACATTGGTTCCGTTAAAAATTTATCTGAAAAACGGTTTTGCCAAATTACTACTAGGTATCGGAAAAGGGAAAAAGAATTACGACAAGCGAGAAGACTTGAAACGAAAAGAAGCAAAACGTGATATTGAACGAGCCTTCCGTGACAGGCAAAAAATGTAGCAATTTCCTAAGATTAACAATTGCACTCAGCAACCTATGTGCTATAATAGGTTATGTAATCAGCTTGCCAGTAAACATGGAGTAACTAAGCGTATACCATCTCGTAAACAAACCTTTTATAAGGGGACGTTACGGATTCGACAGGGGTAGTTTGAGCTCAGGCTGCATGTCGAGGTTACGGCTCGTAAAACGTTACCCGCCAATAATAACTGGCAAACAAAACAATTTCGCTTTAGCTGCTTAATTGCACTAAAGGCCTCTCCTATCTATCGCCCATGTAGATAGTTTCTGAGAGGTTCACTCATTAGTGGGCTACGCCGGAGTTCGCCGTCTGAGGGCAAAGGAAGAGAACAATCAGACTAGCTGCACGGAAGCCTGTCAATTGGCCGAAGTGTTAGCGAATTGCTAATAAATTGACTACACTCGTAGAAGCTTAAGTGCCAATATCTTTGGACGTGGGTTCGACTCCCACCGTCTCCATAAATAAAAAAGAGCTAGAAATGTTGATATAATAACATTTCTAGCTCTTTTTTGCTTTTGATTTGTTCACTAGGCGATAAGAAGATTTGAGAGAATCAGCATGCTGTAAGATTATTAGTGTTTTATTAATTTTTATAATACAATTAGATTAAGAATTTTCAAAAAAAGGGGGTAAAATTGTTTAAATCGCTAAGAATATTTGGTGTTGGTGATTATATAGAGATTACTATTCCTTTTTCATCTGTAGACGCTTATATCATGTAGTCTATTGTGAAAAATATATCACACAAAAACAGAATATTAAAAAATAAGTGGGGTGGGAGAAATGAAAAAGATAGTTATTTTTCTACTAGCATTATTTGTAATAGCAGGTTGTAACAATAATAGAGTATCTGAGAATGCAGTGGAAGAAAAGGAAGCATTACTAGAAGCTGATAATTCCACGACTACAACGTCTAGTAATGAAGTGTTTATTGATTATGCAACAGAAGAGGTTTTAGCAAAATTTGATTCATATAGTGAGATTCTTATCGATGGTAGTGAAGACATCGTATTTTGGTCTGAAGGAACCATAAATAATTTTAAATTCATTGAAATTGGATATGAAGTTGAAGGCAGTGACTTTAGCTATTTTCAAGAGGAAATATTATATTTCATAAATACACTATCGCTTGAGAATCCAGTAGTAATCCAAACAATCATATCTGAAGGGATTCCCAATCGAGGCATTTCATATACTGATGAGAACGGTGAAGAACGTTATTTTCATATTGCTTGGAGCGGTGTTGATGACTCTCTATCCCTTGAAGAGTTTGAAAATGCCCCCCCAGCCGAGCTCTCGTCTAGTAGTGGTTCAGCCAACAGTGATACATCTGAAAACGATTCATCCAATGATGGTGTAGCTATGAATGAGGAAGAATTTTTCGAGGAAACAAAAAATTATCTTCTATACGGTCAAGAAGGATTATCATACGCTGAGAGCCTGAACTGGACGGAAGAATTTTTAGAACAGGTTGACATAAATGAAGTTTATCAGAAGTATTTAGCAGCAGGAGGCATAGCTGATGATGTGAAAAGTTTTGCAGAATATTTGACCCTCAATGCACCTATTAATAGCAATTGGGAAGCATTAATCAAATCTGCTGTATA
>DAIDKD010000003.1 GCA_027451065.1 Bacillaceae bacterium
ATCATTCATAAAATAATAGATGATGATACGTGAAAAAGGAGGTTCATAATGAAGATGTATCAGCATGTTAGACCAATGTATGAAGAGTTTCCACCATATGTTTATCCAGTGCAACCCCAAGGGCAATTGTTTCCTAATAAAATGCTTTACCCAACAGGATATCAAAAGCAAGTAAACTGCAATTGTGGGGGGAAAAAATATTTTTAACTAGTAAAAATACTTTTTGAACAAAACAAAGAAAGGGGGTAGTCTGTAAAGACACCCCTTTCTTTGTTTTTAGTGCGAAATCGAGATTAGTTGTCCTGTGTTATCAATAAATAATTTCACGTTATTTTCTTTTGTTGTTGCCAAGCCAAGACCGGATAACTTTTCTTTGCAGTCATCAATAAATTGTGGTAATGCTTTAATTTGCATCAACTCAGAGCTGTTGATAAATTCTTGAATGCAGTCAGTTAAAGAGCGGAAATCATGGATCAAGGCTTCTTTTTCTCTTTTGCTCTCTTCTAATTGATTGCGAAGAAGTTGAAGTTCTAGTTCAACGTTTTCAAATTTTTGTGATGTTTCGCTTTTTTGGGCTGCAATAGATGATAAGTTATAAATTCCTTCCATCAAACGATACATGCTATCATTACCATTTTCTTGAGCTTGATGAATTGCTTGGAAATTATTAATCATTCCAGATAACAGCTTCACAAAGTTTTTTTCAGAATACTCTACTGTTGAATTTGGAGCAGGTTCGACTGCCGGCTCTTCTTTTTGTGCTATCGTTTGCGCTTTTTGCGCGACCGTTTGCTCATTTTGCGCTGCTAATCTTATTTTTTCGCTTTTCGGTACAAATCCTGCATCTGTTCTTTTCTTTCTACCAGGTTTACTTTTTATAATGTTCTCAAATGGTAGATGATTTTTCTTCACTTTGTAGTAGGTATTTTGTAACTGACTAGGTGTTTTCGGAAAAATATTGACCCCTTCATTGCTCAATTGTTGAGAAATATCAATAATATTCACACCATAATCTACGCAAAGTTGATAACATTCAAATAATAACTCTAATTCTATCCCTAACCAACTAATATCTGTCAGTTTATATTTCTCATTTCCTCCAAGGGCTTCGATTTCTTTATAAAATGAGACCATCAGTTGGTAAATTTTTTTTAGTTGTTGGTCGTTTGCTTTCCACTCATAAGCAAGATTTTCTAGTTGCTCATTTACTTCAATATCTGAATCAGCATTTTCGACTAATTTCTTCACAGATAATAAAATATCTGTCGGTTGGAATTTTTCCATTTAAAAACCCTCCTTGAATTTCCCCATAATATCTCCCTAGGTAATAGTATAGGGCTTTTTTATAATATTTCAAGTTATTTGTTTTTTTTAAAACGTACTTTTTAGTAATAAATATAATGGGTGTTCGAATCCAAAATTCTAAGCTCTTATGTTATATTATCAATATGGAGAAAGGAGAGGGGAAGAATGGGTTGGGTAGTAAAAAATTTCAATGAATTAACGAATAAAGAACTACATGATATTTTTCGAATACGAGTGGATGTTTTTGTGGTTGAGCAAAATTGCGCATATCCAGAGGTGGATGGGAAGGATATTCAGGCAATGCACCTTTTTAAAAAAGAGAATGATACAATAATTGCGTATGCTAGACTTTTACCCCCAGGAGTTTCTTATGTCCAAGCATCAATTGGTAGAGTATTAGTGGATAAGAACTATCGTGGAAAGAAATTAGGTCACGAATTAATCGAAAGGGCATTGGTGATGATTCAAAGGCATTTGAATGAGACAACAGTGAAAATCCAAGCCCAATCTCATTTACAGTCTTTCTATGGATCTTTTGGGTTTGCTCCGATATCAGAAGAATATTTGGAGGATAATATCCCTCATATTGATATGCTTTTAGCGTATTAAGTATTCAGTTCAGGGTATTTTTGTATATAATAGTAGTATCATTTACAATAGCACCAGTAATATGAGAACACTCAAAGAAAATGAATTTTTCAGGAGGGGAATCAATTGAAATTTGTATTTGTATCAGATATTCATGGATCATTGTTTTATGCAAAGAAAGGTTTAGAAGCATTTGAAAGGGAGCAGGGAGAACAGTTAATATTACTAGGGGATGAGATGTACCATGGGCCGAGAAATCCGCTACCTAAGGAATACAATCCGGCAGAAGTCGCTAATTATTTAAATGAATATAAGGAAAAAATTATTGCGGTCCGTGGCAACTGCGATTCTGAGGTGGATCAAATGTTATTGGATTTTCCAATATTAGGTGACTATGCGGTGCTATACACAGGAACAAGAAGGGTATTCGTCACTCATGGGCATATTTTCAATGAAGATAATCTACCACCTCTTAGTGAAGGGGATGTACTGATTCATGGACATACCCATATCCCTGTAGCAAAAAAACAAGAAGATATTTTTATTGTGAATCCAGGATCTGTTTCACTACCGAAAGAAGGCCACCCAAATACATACGGTGTCTTGGAAGATGATACGTTTTATATAAAAACCTTTGATGGGAAAATATATATGGAGATTCAATTTTCATGATTCGGGTGCTATTTGTTTGTTTGGGTAATATTTGTAGGTCGCCGATGGCTGAAGCTATTTTTATGAATCTTATTCGTAAAGAAGGGTTAGAGAATGAAATTCAAGTTGATTCAGCTGGAACAGGAAACTGGAATGTAGGAGAACCGCCTCACCAGGGAACGAAAAATATTTTGACAAAATACAACATTCCCTTTGGTGGAATGAGAGCAAGGCAAGTGGAAAATAAGGATTTTTCTGTATTTCAATACATTATTGCTATGGACGAGCAAAATATTGAAGACCTTTCTATGTTCGGAGGCGGCAACAAAAATATATATATAAGAAAGCTTTCAGATTTTGTCCCGGATAGTAATTGGTCTAATGTTCCTGACCCGTATTATACAGGAGATTTTGACGAAACTTATGAATTGGTGTCGAGCGGTTGTGAGCACCTATTAACTTTTATAAAAGATAAGGACATGCTATAATTGTAATAATAATAGATGGAAAGGGGCAAGGTAAAATGGATAAGAAAAAATTAGGTGCTATTTCATTTGTTGCTGGTTTGGCCATCGGAGCGGCGTCAAACTTATTAAATAAACAAAACCGCGAAGTTGTAAAAAGCAAAGCAACAGATATGAAAAAGAGCACTTCAGAATTAGGTGGAAAAGTAAAGGATAAAGTAAAAGATACAGTGACGACAATTGGGAATACGGTAGAAACAAAAGTAAAAAATGTCCAAAGTTCTCAACCTAAAGGTGAACAAGAGGAAGTAACTCTAATGGAGGAAGTAATGGAAGAAATAGCTTCCTCCGACCCAATTGAAGAAACCATTCCAGAGCAATTGGATGTAGCATCAGAGCCAGAAAAGGAACTAGCTTTGGGAAACGAAGAAGTAACCGAAGAGGCAGAAGAATTATTAGAAGGTAACGGAGATATTTTAGTGAAATAAAGAAAAGTGTTGGTTGGCTTGTCTAGCTGCTGAATGGAGGGACAACGATGGCAGGAAAAATGGAGAATTTCTTCTCATTTATGATACGAATGTTTGAAAGATACAAACATGAACAAGTAACAAGTATCGCTGGAGAACTTTCCTATTTTATCTTGTTGTCTTTGTTCCCTTTATTGTTTGTCATACTTCAAGTTATTTCGTACATGCCGATTAATCAAGATGCACTCCTTGAATTTTTATATCAATATGTGCCGATAGAAGCAATGACAATTATTGAGACACTAATCAACCAAATAATAAATCAACCTAGTAGAGGGGTGTTGTCTGTAGGGTTAATAGGAACTCTCTGGACAACTTCCCGTGGTAGCAAAGCCATTATCAGAGGTATGAATCGTGCTTTTCATGTGAAAGAGGACAGACCTTTTTGGAAGGTAGGACTGATGTCTCTTTTGATTGTAATAGGAATCATTTTTGTGGTCATTTTTTCGTTGCTCATTCCGGTTTTTGGTGAGAGAATATTGAACCTTCTCTATCAGATATTCGATATTACTATCTTTTCTTCTTCTTTAAAATTTGGGGTAGTTCGGGTGATTGTGACGTTTATTGTGCTGTATTGTTGCTTTACCGTTGCTTACTATATTATTCCAAATCAACATGTGTCACTACGAGAAGTGAGACCGGGCTCTTTATTTGCAACTGCTGGGTGGATGGCTACCTCTTTTTTGTTTTCCTTTTATGTGGAGAATTTTGCTAATTACTCCGCAACCTATGGAAGTATCGGTAGCATAATTGTGTTAATGACATGGATTTATTTGTCATGTATTGTGCTGATTTTAGGTGGCATCTTAAACAGCGAACTAATTCTTCAAGAATAAAGAGCAGTAGATTGTCCATACTATGATTGTTGTACACGAAAAGGCGTTAGTCGACTTGACTAACTCGCCGAAGCAAGAAAGTACAAAGGAGGCATAGTAATGAGCAACAATAAGAAGAATCATAATAATAAAAACAATAAAAAGAAAAATAGCAGCTCACAGCCAAAGCATAAAACAAGCGGCGGAGCAAATGGATCTAACGATTATCACTAAGTAAGAAAAACGAAAGCTAGGCGCTGGAGCTAGACACTGAGAAAAGCGTAAGTGGGTGTGGAAATTGGTCGACAATTGACTAATTTTCACACCCCTAATTTTTGTGCTGAAGGTTTTTCTTATAGGGAAAAGATGGTATAATGCAAGAAAAATGTTTAGAAAAGAGGCATATGATGGAACAAGAGAACAAAGTGACTGTACTAAAAGAACGATTAAGCTCGTTTATGGAAGTAATTGATGAAATAAATCCAGAAGAAGTAGAACTAGCAGATGTAGATCGCCTATTGGCAATACTAGAAGAACTAGAAAAGCAATGTGCCCAAGTGAAAAATAGTTAAGTAAGAAGGGGGTTAGGAAGATGGCAACTGCCATTTTCCTAACCCCCTTCTTACGAGAAAGTATAAGTTTGTCCAACTCTAGCGCCTAGCCTCTACGCATCAAATAACCTTTGCACCGTAAAGGGAAAAAGCGCCTTTAGTTGCAAAGAACATTGGCTGAGGCTGTTCAAGGCGCTTGCACTTTTCTTTACTTGTAAAAAAAATTTCTCCACATGTTTGTTGAAAACAAGTAAATACTAGTAGTAAACATGTTGAGAAAGGACGCACGAAATGAAGAAAAAAATATATTTTCTCCTTTTTCTTTGTATCATAACTACACAATCAGTTTTTGCATATTCAACAACCCCTCTTCATTGGGGAATTCCTTCAGCGAAAAATGAAGAGTCTCCTTATCCAGGAAAAGAATTTGATGAAATAACTAAAAAATATGATGCCATTTATATGGAAAATACGACAGAAAAAAATGTCTATCTTACATTTGATAATGGTTATGAAAATGGCTTTACTCCAAAAATTTTAGACATTTTGAAAGAAAAAAAAGTACCTGCTACTTTTTTTATTACAGGCCAGTTTGTAACCGAACATCCGAATTTAGTTAGGCGGATGGTGGAAGAAGGGCATATTGTTGGCAATCATACATGGCGACATCCTAATTTGACTACAGTAGATGATGCTCGATTTGAAAAAGAGCTTCGTACGTTAAAAGAGGAAGTAGCGAAAATAACAAAGCAAAAAGAAATGAAATACATGCGTCCTCCTGAAGGAATCTTTAGTGAGAAAACATTAGCTATGGCAAAGGGTTTAGGGTACACTCATGTTCTTTGGTCCCTTGCTTTCATGGATTGGGATGTGCAAAACCAACGTGGGTCCCAGTATGCTTTTGATAATGTTACTAAGAAGATTCACCCAGGGGCTGTCATTCTGCTGCATACTATTTCCAGTGACAATGCAGAGGCACTAAGCTCAATCATTGATGACTTACGAAAAAAAGGCTATGAATTCCAATCTTTAGATGGTTTAGTAGATGGAAAAAATAGCAAAGAGCATCAATTTTATCCACCGAGGTGGAAACGTGAATCTTAATAAATTGTTTCTGTAACTGAATGAAAAGTATGGTAATTAATAAGAAGACAAGAAGGCCCAACCAAACAACTCCTTAATTTATCGTGGGTGATTTGGTTGGGCCTTCTTATAAGATTGTAGTAAACGGAGGCTTTTCTCCTTTTTGTCATAATCCTTATAATAGCTTTTATGTTATACTACTTTATAGAAATAAGGAAAAAGTTTGGAGAAATGAAATGAAAAAAATAGAAATGAAAAGCCAATTGCAAATCGGGCAAACATTCCCGTTAACTATTAAACGATTAGGAATTAATGGAGAAGGGGTAGGATACTTCAAACGTCAAGTTGTGTTCGTACCAGGAGCTATTCCGGGAGAAGAAGTTGTAGCAGAAGTAACAGTACTCAAAAGAGGTTATGCAGAAGCAAAAATAAAAAAAATTAGAAAAAAATCGCAGTATCGCATTGTACCAACATGCCCTGTTTATGAATCTTGTGGAGGATGTCAACTACAACACATCGCTTATGAAGAACAGTTAAGGCAGAAGCGGGATATTGTCATTCAATCATTTGAACGCTACAGCGGATTAGCTGTTGATAAAATCAATTTCAAAGCAACAATTGGAATGGAAAATCCATGGCATTATCGTAATAAATCACAGTTGCAAGTTGGGAAAGAAAGAGAGAATGTTATCGCTGGATTGTATGCGGAAAATTCTCATCGATTGATTGACATTTCCAACTGTCCCATACAACATGAAGCAATCAATACAATCACTCAGACTGTGAAAGATATTTTACAACGTTTAAATATCCCTATTTATAACGAGAAAAAAAGAACAGGAATTGTTCGAACAATTGTTGCAAGAGTAGGGATTCAAACTGGTGAAACTCAACTTATACTGGTCACAACCAAAAAGGATATCCCAAAACAACAATTACTGATTCGAGAAATAAAAAGCAAGATACCTCAATTAACCTCTATGATGCAAAATGTCAATGGAGAAAAAACATCGGTTATTTTCGGGAAAGATACATTTCATCTTGCTGGGGAGCAAGTCATTCAAGAAACACTGGGAGATCTGTCTTTTGAATTATCAGCAAGAGCTTTCTTCCAATTAAACCCTGAGCAAACTGTAAAGCTGTACGATGAAGTAAAAAAAGCATCCCAATTAACAGGGGAAGAAAAAATAATTGATGCATATTGCGGTGTCGGAACAATTGGATTATGGCTTGCCAGAGAGGTGAAAGAAATACGTGGAATGGATGTCATCAAAGAATCTATCATTGATGCTCGCAAAAACGCAACGAAACACAGCTTTACGAATGCAACATACGAAGTTGGAAAAGCAGAGTTTTGGATGCCCAAGTGGGTGAAGGAAGGATATCAACCTGATGTTGTCATTGTTGACCCACCACGTACAGGGTGTGAAGATAGCTTCATTCAAACTGTACTAAAAGTGAAGCCGAAGCGTATTGTTTATGTATCTTGTAACCCATCAACATTGGCAAAGGATATTGCCAAGTTGAAGAGGGAGTATGAAGTGAAGTATGTGCAGCCGGTAGATATGTTTCCTCAGACTGCACATGTTGAGTGTGTGTCACAGCTGGTTTTAAAAGAAGATTAAATATCGTTAATGTTCCTCTCAATAAGAGGTGTTGAGAATTGATACTCTATTCTCAACGCCTCTTAGCCATGTGTTTTTAAGGTAGGACACTGAATAGTAACTTTCTGATAAAGATATGTAAAAAACTTCGTTTGTTAAATATACAAAGAGGTTTTTATATGTTAAACTATTGTTATGTGGCAAAGTATACGCTTGCATAAAATAAGGGCTAGGGGGTTCAATTTTATGAAGAAATCTGCTTTCAGCAAACCATTGGTCAACCATATGTTCACAGCTGATCCGTCAGCGCACGTCTTTGAAGGGAAACTTTACATTTATCCTTCGCATGATTTAGGGAATGAAAAAGAGGATGATGGAAGTGGTGATCACTTCTGGATGGAAGACTACCATGTTTTCTCAATGGATGATATTGATGCACCTTGTATTGATCATGGGCAAGCTTTACATATCAAGGATGTTCCATGGGCTAAGGAACAAATGTGGGCACCAGATGCAGCAATGAAAAACGGAAAATACTATCTTTATTTTCCTGCAAAAGATCATGAGGGAATTTTTCGCATTGGAGCAGCAGTGAGTGACCGTCCTGAAGGTCCATTCGTTCCTGAGTCAAACTACATTGAGGGAAGCTTTAGTATCGATCCAGCTGTATATGTTGATGAGGATAATTGTGCTTATATGTATGTTGGAGGTCTATGGGGAGGACAATTGGAAAAATGGCAAACTGGAGAGTTTGTTCAAGGCGCACCAAGTAACCAACCAGGTATTGATGGACCACAAGGTGATGAGCCTGCTCTTCGTCCATGGATAGCTAAAATGAATGAAGATATGGTTTCCTTGGCACACTCACCACGTTATGTTGATATTTTAGATGAAAACGGTGAACCAATCAAAGCATCTGACACGGATCGTCGTTTCTTTGAGGCACCATGGATACATAAGTTCCGTGGAAAATATTACTTGTCTTACTCAACTGGTGATACGCATTTCTTATGCTATGCTGAAGCTGACAATCCATATGGACCATTTACCTATAAAGGTCGCATTTTAGAGCCTGTTGTAGGTTGGACAACTCACCATTCCATTGTTCAATTTAATGAAAAGTGGTATCTATTCTATGCTGACAGCACAATCTCTGGTGGGCAAACACAATTGCGTTGCATGAAGTGTGCGGAGCTAGAAATTGCCGAGGATGGAACGATTACAACGATGGAGCCTTACGCTACTGATGAAGAAAAATTAAATGCTGCCTTATTAATGCATCAAAAAGGTGCAAATTTAGAAACAATTGCAGCGGAGATTCCTTTAAATGAGAGATTGGTCTTAGCATTGAAAAAACGTATGAATGCGTAAATGGTTTTGATAAAAACATTCACACCCCATTAGAAAATCTATCTGATGGGGATTTTTTTGTTCTTTTTCACTTGATTGCTATTTCTGTTGTACTAACAGTAAATGACGCAGAGTCAAATATATTCGGTTTCAGTAGAACTGGTAAACGGAAGCACAATAGGTTAAAATTGATTAGTGCTTTTCACAGAAGGTGCTGAAATTTTCGTACCTTTAAAAAATTAGATGGAAGGAATCAAAGTGATGAAGAATTATCGATTATTAATACAATATGATGGAACAAGATACAATGGATGGCAACGCCTAAAAGATAATGATAATACGATTCAAGGTAAGATAGAGGATGTTTTAAGTAAAATGGTTCATCAACCTAAAAAAATAATTGGTGCTAGTCGCACAGACGCGGGAGTTCATGCGAAAGGACAAGTTGCCAATGTCTTTTTAGAAAATGAAATAAGTGAAATGCAATTGAAGGAGTATTTAAATAACTATTTACCTAGTGATATCGAAATCTTGGAAGTTAAAGCTGTCGCTGATCGTTTTCATTCCCGCTTAAATGCCGGAGATAAAACTTATACCTATCGAATATCTACAACTAATCAAAAGCATGTCTTCGAAAGAAAATACATTTATGATTTAAATAAGCAGTTAAATATTGATAAAATGCGGAAAGCAGCCCAGCTTTTTATTGGAAAACATGATTTTCAAAGTTTTTGTGCAAGAAAGATGAAAAAAAGTAGTGTAAGAACATTAGAAAAAATTGAGTTTCACGAAGAAAATGGTATTCTCAATATAACTTTTACAGGAAGCGGCTTTTTGTATCATATGATTAGAATTTTAACAGGTACCTTAATCGAAGTTGGTTTAGGCACGAGAGAGGTTGAATCAATTATTGATACCATTGAGAAAAAAGAAAGAAGTGAAGCGGGATATCTTGTTCCTGCAAAAGGTCTTTGTTTAGTAAAGGTTAATTATTAACATATTCAATGTATTTGAGGATTTCGTATCCGTTCATTTCTGGTATGCATAAAGAAAGTGTGATATAATATTTTAAAATTCTTGTTTTTTTAGAATAGTAAAATAATTGCTAGGGGGTAACTTATGTCATATGTTGATGAAATAATTGAATTAGTTATAAAGAAAAATCCAGCTGAAAAAGAATTCCATCAGGCTGTTCAAGAAGTATTAGAATCATTGCGGATTGTCATAGAAGAAAATGAAGAGGAATATCGGAAAGACGCTATATTGGAACGCTTAGTGGAGCCAGACAGACAAATGAAGTTTCGTGTCAGCTGGGTTGATGATCAGGGGAATGTGCAAGTAAACACAGGTTATCGTGTTCAATTTAACAACTCAATCGGTCCTTATAAAGGTGGCTTGCGTTTCCGTGATAATGTAAACACGGGAATTATTAAGTTTCTTGCATTTGAGCAAGTGTTAAAAAATGCATTAACGGGCTTGCCTATTGGAGGAGGTAAGGGAGGATCTGATTTTGATCCAAAAGGAAAATCAGATCGTGAAGTAATGGCATTTTGCAAAAGTCTCATGACTGAACTATACAAATACATAGGTGCAGATATTGATGTTCCAGCTGGAGATATCGGTGTAGGAGCTCGTGAAATTGGATATTTGTACGGGCAGTATAAACGTATTACCGATCTTTACGAAGGTGTTCTTACAGGAAAAGGTATTCCATACGGTGGATCTTTAGGTCGTACGGAAGCCACTGGCTACGGCCTTCTCTATTTTACTGATGCAATGCTAAAAGCGAATGAATTATCTTTAAAAGATAAAACGGTTGTTATTTCTGGTTCTGGAAATGTGGCTATTTATGCTGCTGAAAAAGCCGAGCAGCTAGGTGCGAAGGTTGTTGCATTAAGTGATTCGGCAGGGTACATCTATGATGAAAATGGTATTGATTTAACAGTAGTGAAAGAAATCAAGGAAGTAAAGCGAGGAAGGATTTCTGAATATACCACATACAAGCCAACGGCAGAATATAGCGCTGGGAAAGGTATTTGGACAATTCCATGTGACGTTGCTCTTCCATGTGCAACACAAAATGAGTTAGATATAAATGATGCAAAAGCTCTTGTTGCCAATGGCTGTATTGCTGTAACAGAAGGTGCCAACATGCCGACCACACTGGATGCTACGGAGTACTTTCAGAAAAATGGTATTCTTTTTGCTCCTGGCAAAGCAACCAATGCCGGTGGTGTAGCTGTCTCCGCATTGGAAATGTCTCAAAACAGCCAACGATTAAGTTGGAGCTTTGAAGAAGTTGATGAGAAATTAAAAAAAATAATGGAAGATATTTTTATGAAAGTGGATGACGCGGCCAAACGCTACAACAAGTCTGGTGATTATGTAACTGGGGCAAATATTGCTGGATTTGAAAAGGTTGTTGCAGCAATGAAAGCACACGGAGTATAATTTCTAGAAAAAAGTATCTAGCATGTACCTTGCGTTTTTCTTAATCTAAAACGGGTTGTGAGGGAGAGTTGATTTTTGAACTTCTTTACTGCCCGTTTCTTTATTTTATCAATAGATTTTCGGTATATCTATTAGGAAACTATGTTATATTATCTTTAAAGGATACATGGTATATCCGAATTTAATATGATAAAAGTGAGAGGAATGAATATGTGGGAATTAACAAAGTATTTACAAAAATATAAAAAACAAACCATACTAGGACCCATTTTTAAAATAATAGAAGCTGTTTTTGAATTAATGGTGCCTTTTGTAGTGGTGAATATTATTGATGTGGGAATTGCCAATGGAGATAGAGAATACATATATAGGATGGGCCTACTATTAGTGGTGTTAGCTGTTTTAGGCTACGCAAGCTCAATCATTTGTCAATATTATGCCTCCTATGCGTCCCAAGGATTTGGAACAGAGCTTCGGAATGAATTATTTCAGCATATCATGAGTTTTTCTCAGGATGAAATGGGGCAGTTTCAAACTTCTTCCCTTATCACAAGAATGACGAATGATATTAACCAATTGCAGCTTGCCATTGCGATGTTTATCCGTTTAGCCTTTAGAACCCCCTTTATCATCATTGGATCAATTATTTGCGGAATGTTAATTGATATGAAGCTTTCAATGATTTTCTTAGTAGCAACGCCAGTATTGGCAGTGGTTATTTATCTTGTCATGAGCAAATCAGCCCCTTATTATCGAAAAATCCAAAAGAAATTGGATGAGATTTCCTTTGCTTTTAAAGAAAACTTAACTGGCGTGAGGGTCATCCGTGCTTTCTCTAGGCAAGCTGATGAAGTAAATAAATTTAATCAACAGGTGGATGAGCAAAAAGAAAACATGATTCGGGTAGGAAAAATAGCCGCGTTGTTAAATCCTGTTACCTTTGTCATCGTAAATGTAGCAATTATGGTGATTTTATGGAGCAGTGGTATACAGGTCAACTTAGGTGAGTTGTCTCAAGGTGAGGTAATTGCATTTATTAATTTTATGAATCAAATATTATTGGCTTTACTTGTATTAGCGAATATAATTGTTATCTTTAATAAAGCGGGTACTTCTGCCAAAAGGGTTGCAGAAGTACTAGCGGTTCATCCTACTTCGCAAGTAGGTACCAGTAGTTTGTCAAAAAAAGAGAACGGAATGAAAATTGATTTTGAACATGTTTCCTTTACGTATTATCAAAATAGCGAATATGTATTAGAAGATATTAGCTTTCAAGTAAAAAAAGGTCAAACAATCGGTATTATCGGTGGAACTGGTTCGGGGAAATCTACGTTAATCAAGCTAATACCAGGATTTTATCTCAACTATGAAGGGAATATATATATTGATGGATTATCTGTCAAAGATTATAATCTGTCAACGTTAAGAAAAAAGATAGCCATAGTTCCGCAAAAGTCTGTTTTATTTTCAGGAACTATTAGAGAGAACCTGAAGTGGGGGCAAGAAGATGCTTCTGATGAACAAATGATTGAAGCACTGCAAGTTGCCCAAGCTTATGAATTCGTACAAGCCTTAGAAAACGGTCTTGATCATCAGGTGACCCAGGGAGGTAAAAATTTTTCTGGTGGACAGCGGCAGCGATTAACTATTGCCAGAGCGTTGATAGCAAATCCTGAAATTTTAATCCTTGATGATAGTGCAAGTGCTTTAGATTTTGCGACCGATGCGAAATTAAGAAAAGCAATTGCAGACTACTCCAATGAGGTGGTTGTTATCATTGTTTCCCAAAGAACGAACAGTGTAAAACATGCCGAACAAATTATTTGTTTAGATGAAGGAAAGGCAGTCGGAATTGGAACCCATCAACATTTATTTACAACTTGTGAGGTTTACAAAGAAATATGTCTATCGCAAGTGAGTGAAGAGGAGGCATTGCAATCATGAGTAAAAAAAGTACACTGATGAAAATGCTCAAATTTTGTAGACCTTATCGGAAATATTTAATATTAGCAGTACTTTTTGCATTTATAAGTGTGGCGTGTAGTTTATTGGTTCCTATTTTTATCGGTCATGTCATTGACGGAATGTTAGGGGAGGGGCAAGTAGATTTTAATCTTATTTATGAAAAGGGGATGTATTTGCTGCTATCTATTGCTGGAGCAGCGTTATTCCAATGGCTGATGACCCGCTGTACCAATATCGTAGCCTTTAGCACAGTGAGAGATATAAGAAAACAATTGTTTTTCAGAACCCAAAAATTACCACTAAGTTTTTTAGATAATAAATTACAAGGTGATTTTATTAATCGCATGGCCAATGATATTGATTTAATCGGTGACGGGCTGTTATTCGGATTTACCAATTTATTTACCGGGGTTATTACGATTTTCGGAACGTTAGGTTTCATGCTGTCAATGAATGTAACAGTAACGCTGATTGTTGTTGTAATGACTCCTTTGTCCATGGTAGTAGCATCCATTATTGCGAAGAGAACCTATCGCTTACTTCAAGAACAGTTAAAATTAAGAAGTGAACTAGGTGGGCATATTGAAGAATATATATCCAATCAAGAATTAGTAAAAACATTCTGTTATGAAGATAGAGCACAGCAGAAATTTGAGAGGTTGAATCACGATGTTCAAATTAGCGGTGTGAAAGCCCAGTTTGCTTCCGCATTAATCAACCCTAGTACAAGATTTGTTAATGCCCTTGTTTATGCTGCTGTTGGAATCTTTGGGGCTTTCAGGGTTCTTAATGGGCAATTTTCTGTCGGGCAACTATCAGTATTCTTAACCTATGCAACTCAATATACAAGACCATTTAATGAAATTTCCAGTGTCGTTGCTGAATTACAATCTGCTTTGGCCGCAGCAAACCGGGTGTTTGAAGTGATAGACGAGCAGCCAGAGCCGGCAGACGCAGAAGATGCGAAGGTGTTGGAAACTACCGAAGGAGAATTACAGCTTGAGCATGTACAATTTTCTTATAATCGATCAAAGACGTTTATGGAAGATATAAACATTCATGCTTATCCAGGTCAGCATATTGCCTTAGTAGGACCAACAGGATGTGGAAAAACCACTATTATTAATTTATTAATGGGCTTTTACGAAATTGATAGTGGTGTCATAAAAATTGATGGGAAAAACGTGAAAGATTTGAAGAAAGACAGTGTACGTCAAAAGTTTGGTATGGTATTGCAGGATACTTGGTTATTTAAAGGAAGTGTCAAAGAAAATATTTCCTATGGTCGCCCAGATTCAACTGATGAAGAAATTATTGAAGCAGCGAAAGCAGCACATATTCATCGTTTTATTCAACAGCTTCCCCAAGGATACGATACGATTCTAGAAGAAGATGGAGGCAATATTTCTATTGGTCAAAAGCAGCTTCTATGTATTGCTAGAGTGATATTAACAAAACCGTCCATTCTTATTTTAGATGAAGCCACAAGTTCCATTGATACGAGAACGGAAATTTTGATTCAAAAAACATTATCAAACATAATGGAAGAGCGAACTAGCTTTATTATTGCGCACAGATTATCAACTATTAAAAACGCGGATGTTATTTTGGTTATGAAGGATGGTAAAATAATCGAAAGAGGTAGTCATGAAGCTTTACTTGAGAAAGAAGGATTCTATCATAATCTTTATCATAGCCAGTTTGCGAAAACAGCGACGTAATAGAGAAAAGAGTCAAATCGCAGTTCATTTACTGATGAAGCTTAGCGGTTTTTGACTTTTTTTCTTTTCTGTTATGTAATTTTTGTTACTTTATGTTATATTTATAAAAACATGGAGAAAATGAGAGGAATGATGGTGTGGAACAGAGTAAAAAACCGTATGTGCTTGTTTTTGGTGTATCTATCTGTGACATTGTAGGTTTTTCAGATGGAGCATTTAAAGCATATGATTCAAACCCCGGGAAAATTAAGGTATCTTTCGGTGGTGTATGCCGCAATATCGCGGACAATATGGCGCGTGTCGGCATGAATACAAAATTAATTTCAGTAATTGGTAATGATGCAAGTGGTCATGAAATGTTGGAATATGCCAAAGAAATTCAACTGGATATGACAGATACTTTAATTGTAGATGGTGAATCGACACCAACATACTTGGCTGTACTAAATGAAACAGGTGAAATGGTTGCTGCAATAGTAGATATGAAAGTGACGGATCACTTAACAAAAGAGTTCGTTGATTCAAAAAAAGATGTGATTCAATCATCTGAATATATGGTTATCGGTGCAGATAATCCAGAGATTATTGAGCATTTAACGAAAAATTATGCCAATGATACGAAACTTATTTTAGATCCTGTATCTGCATCAAAAGTATGTGAAATCAAACATTTGATTCCATACTTTCATACAATTAAGCCTAATAGACATGAAGCGGAAACTTTATGTGGCTTTCCTCTTCAAACGAAGGAAGATATAAGAGAAGCAGGGCGCTACTTCCGTAAACAAGGTGTGCGAAATATCTTTATTAGTTTAGATGCTGAAGGAATATATTATTATAATGAAAAAGAAGAAGAAGGTATTGTAAAAGCATGTGATGTAAAAGTTATAAATGTCACAGGAGCGGGTGATGCCCTTCTTGCTGGAATTTCCTATGGGTATATGAACAACCTTCACATTGCAGATACTGTAAAATTCGGTGTAGCTATGTCTACTATTACAATAGCTCACGAAGAAACTATTCACCCAAAAATGGACTACGGATTAGTAAAGAAACACGTTGATGAATTAAGATGGGAAACGATTGTTTTCTAGAAATGGATACAAATCAATCATTTCTAAAAAGTGAGCGAACCGAGCAACCATGATGAATGAAGGAATCATGGTTGCTCGGTTTTGTTATAAAAAGGTATAATACGTAAAGGAGAAAGTGATATGGAAAGTATGAGTGGCTATCTTGTTTGAAAAAGTAAGCCGGTCTTTAGAATTAAATGTAAGAGAGGTGCTGAGGTGAACAAGAGTGAGATGATAATGGAGGTATGTTTATTAGCAGGGAAGCTACTTTTACAAAGTGGTGCGGAAACATATCGGGTAGAAGATACCATGAAGCGAATAGCTGATGCTTTTCATATAGATGAATCTCATAGTTTTATCACACCAACAGGAATTATTTTTTCTATTGGGGTAGAGGAATCTGCAAAAACAAAATTAACTCGTGTTTCCAATCGGACAACAGATTTACACAAGGTTGCACTGGTGAATACAATTTCAAGAGAAATTACAGGTGAAGAGCTGACTTTACAAGAAGCCTACGATAAACTAAAAAAATTGGAAAAGGAGAAAGTAACCTTTCCGATACGAATTCAAATTATAGCTGCTGCTATTTCGAGTGGATGTTTTTTAATGATGTTTGGTGGTGCATGGAATGATTTTTTTCCAGCAGTTGTTTCGGGAGGTGCTGGTTTTACTGGACTTGTCTGTATTCATAAGTTGGTTCCTATTAAATTTTTATCGGAGTTTATGGCATCTGTCATCATTGGAATGGTATCTGTGTTTTTTGTGCATGTGGGAATTGGAGGAGAGTTGGATAAGATTATTATCGGCTCTGTTATGCCACTAGTACCAGGGGTGCTTATTACAAATGCAGTACGTGATTTGATGGCAGATCATTTACTAACAGGTCTTTCGAAAGGGGCAGAAGCGGCATTGACAGCTATCGCAGTCGGTTCGGGAGTAGCTCTTGTATTAATTATATTTTAGTGAGGTGAGAGTGTGGAGTTTTTTGAACAAGCAGTAATGAGTTTTATCGCTTCTTTTGCTTTTGGAATTATTTTTAATGTACCTAGAAATAGACTATTGCAATGTGGTTTTGTAGGGATGGTTAGTTGGATGATCTACTTTGGGCTTGCTACCTATGGAATGAATATTGTTCTGGCTACAGGTGTTGCCTCTTTTCTTATCGCAATTGTGAGTCAATTATTTTCAAAATATTACCGAACACCTGTTATTATTTTTTCAGTCTGTGGGATGATTCCGTTGGTTCCAGGAGGGTTGGCTTATAACGCTGTGAGACATTTTGTGGAAAACAATTATAATGAGGCAGTAGGTTTAACCCTTACTACATTCATGCTTTCTGGAGCAATAGCTATCGGTTTGATTTTGTCTGAGGTAATCAACCAAATTATTCGTAATTCGCAACTAAGGCCATTTCGCTAAAGGTGTTGGGAAGGATGTTCAAGGAACTTGCGATTTTCTCGCACTTCTAATGAAAAGGAAAGGGAAATCGTGATAACTTCGGTAAAATAAAGGGTTAGATATTGTCCGTTTTTTTTACGCAAACAAAAAAACTGCTAACATGTAGTTAGCAGTTTTCTTTTCAGCAAAAATTATAATTTTACAACGTTTGCTGCTTGTGGTCCGCGGTTGCCTTCAACGATTTCAAATTCAACTTTTTGACCTTCGTCTAAAGATTTGAATCCGTCACCTGTGATAGCTGAGAAATGTACGAATACATCGTCTCCACCTTCAACTTCGATGAATCCGAAGCCTTTTTCTGCGTTAAACCATTTTACTGTACCTGTGTTCATGTATAGAACCTCCAAAAAAAATAATACGATGGTACTTAATAAAAAAATATAAAAGGTCATCCACATATTATGAGAAAGAACATGTTATGATGCAATCTCTCATAATATGTGAATAACATGTATATTACTTATTATTAAATACTTCTTGCTAAGTTTACCATATAAATTTTGGAATAGCAAGAAATACAGAGAAGTTATTTTCTATATATTTTTTTTGATGCTCTCCGCATCTGAAGGAAGGCCTTCCTGTGCAGATTCTACTTCGCTATGGGCGAGTCTGCTAGCTGCTGCTGCTGCAATAGCTCCGACAATATCATCTAAGAAAGTATGAACTTTTCCATGCTCTTTTGCATTTAGATGAGCGATAATACCCGGTTTCACCTTGTCAATATAACCAAAGCTGGTAAGACCTATTGAACCATAAACATTTACAATAGAAAGAGCAACAATTTCGTCAATTCCATATAAACCTTCGTCACTCTCAATGATTTCCTGAAGTGGCTCAAGTAATGCTTTTTGTTCAGCCAGTATGTCTAATTGGACACCTGTAATAATTGCATTTTGTACTTCTCTTTTCTCTAAAACGCGCTCAACATTATGAAGACATGCCTCAATAGTTAAACCTTCTGAATACTTTGATTGTAAAAAGTATACAAGTTCGGCAATATCTTCTATTGAAATACCACGATCTTTTAACATGTTTAAAGCTGCACTTCTTAATTTTTGTGATTTTACACATTGTCCCATGTTTCGTCACCATTCCTTTTCTGTATATAATATTCCGCTATCTTTTATTATTACATATGTGGGGATAGAGTCAAGTCACTTATCTGGTGTTTCAAACAGAACAGTGATGCAGAAAACGACAACTTTCCACAAAAGTGTTAGAAAAGAGAGAAATATAGTTGATTATTGTATAACAGATTATATTAATACAGTAGTACAGTTTTGTGAATTAGAGAGTGGATTATGACGGTATCTGTCATATAGCTACGTTTTCGATTTTCATAAACTATTTTAACGAAATGTTAGTTTAATTAATAGTAGGAACTTTTTGTGGTATTATTGCATGTGTATCTTTTCACAAAAAAGACACATTTTAGACACCCAACAATCTTTAAAGTGTAGTATAGTATAGACATAAGCTGTTATATAGATAAAAATAATTTATAAAACTTGTTAAAACTTAGGAGGAATAACAAATGGAACAATGGAAAGGTTTTAAAGGTCAAAAATGGCAACGAGAAGTAGATGTTCATGATTTTATTTTAAAGAACTTTTCATTATACGAAGGGGATGATTCTTTCTTAGAAGGACCAACTGAAGCAACAACACAACTTTGGGATCAAGTAATGGATCTTACAAAACAAGAACGTGAAAATGGTGGAGTATTGGATATGGATTCAAAAATCGTATCTACGATTACTTCACACAAACCAGCATATTTAAATAAAGATTTAGAACAAATTGTTGGTCAGCAAACTGATGTACCATTCAAGCGTTCTTTACAGCCTTTCGGCGGAATTCGTATGGCTGAAGTTTCTGCTGAGTCTTACGGATTTAAAGTAGATGAAGAAGTAAGTCATATCTTCACAGAATACAGAAAAACACATAATCAAGGTGTATTTGATGCTTATACAGCAGAGATGAGAGCGGCACGTAAATCAGGTGTTATTACTGGTCTCCCTGATGCATATGGTCGCGGACGTATTATCGGTGACTACCGTCGTGTAGCATTATACGGTGTAGACCGCCTAATTGCTGAGAAGAAAAAAGATTTAAATAACACAAGCTCTACTATGTCAGAAGATGT
Source organism: Bacillaceae bacterium (assembly GCA_027451065.1). GTDB lineage: Bacteria > Bacillota > Bacilli > Bacillales > Bacillaceae_G > DAIDKD01. The sequence goes on from DAIDKD010000003.1 coordinate 19,755, forward strand.
TATTCGTTTACGCGAAGAGTTGAATGAACAAATTCGTTCATTAGGTGAATTAAAGCAAATGGCAGCTGAACATGGTTTTGATATCTCTGTACCAGCTACAACTGCTAAAGAAGCATTCCAATGGTTATACTTTGGTTACCTTGCTGCAATTAAGGAGCAAAACGGTGCTGCAATGAGCTTGGGACGTACTTCTACATTCTTGGATATCTACATTGAGCGTGACCTTCAAAACGGCACAATCACTGAGAAAGAAGCACAAGAAATCGTTGACCATTTCATTATGAAGTTACGTATTGTTAAATTCTCTCGTACTCCTGAGTACAATGATTTATTCTCTGGTGATCCAACTTGGGTAACGGAATCAATCGCTGGTGTTGCATTAGACGGTCGTCCATTAGTAACGAAAAACTCTTTCCGTTTCTTGCATACATTAGATAACTTAGGACCAGCTCCAGAGCCAAACCTAACAGTACTTTGGTCTACAGCATTACCACAAGGATTCAAGAACTTCTGTGCGAAAATGTCTATTCAAACATCAGCAATTCAATATGAAAATGATGATTTAATGCGTCCACACTGGGGAGATGACTATGGTATTGCTTGTTGTGTGTCTGCAATGCGCATTGGTAAGCAAATGCAATTCTTCGGAGCTCGTGCTAACTTAGCAAAAGCATTATTATATGCAATTAACGGTGGAGTAGATGAAAAGTCTAAAGCTCAAGTTGGACCGGAATTTGCACCAATTACTTCTGAATATTTAGAGTTTGATGAAGTAATGAGAAAATTCGATACAGTAATGGAATGGTTGGCGGAACTTTACATCAACACATTAAACGTTATCCATTATATGCATGACAAGTATGCATATGAGCGCATTGAAATGGCGTTGCATGACACAGAGGTTTTACGTACAATGGCTACAGGTATTGCTGGATTATCAGTGGCAGCTGACTCTTTAAGTGCAATCAAGCATGCGAAAGTAAAAGTAATCCGCGACGAAAATGGTGTTGTTGTTGACTTCGAAACTGAAGGTGACTATCCTAAATATGGTAACAATGATGAACATGTAGACAGCCTTGCTGTTGATTTGGTAGAGCGTTTCATGAAGAAATTGAAAAAACACAAAACATATCGTGATTCAATGCACACTATGTCAGTATTAACAATTACTTCTAACGTTGTATATGGTAAGAAAACTGGTAACACTCCTGATGGACGTCGTGCAGGAGAGCCATTCGCACCAGGTGCAAACCCAATGCATGGCCGTGATACAAAAGGTGCTTTAGCTTCGTTAAAATCTGTTGCTAAATTACCATATGAGTATGCATTAGATGGAATTTCTAACACATTCTCAATCGTACCAAAAGCATTAGGACGTTCAGAAGATGAGCAAATCTTAAATCTTACAGCAATGTTGGATGGATATGCAATTGAATCTGGACATCACCTAAATATTAACGTATTCAATCGTGATACGTTATTAGATGCAATGGAGCATCCGGAAAAATATCCACAATTAACAATTCGTGTATCTGGGTACGCAGTAAACTTCATTAAATTAACTCGTGAGCAACAATTAGATGTTGTTAATCGTACAATGCACGGTAGTATGTAATATAGCGGATCGTTAGCTTAATAAGCTAGTGTTTAAATTGAGCGAAAAAAAGAGATGGTGCTATCAGTCCATCTCTTTTTTTCAGAGGAGGTTTTATCATGAATGGTTTTATTCATTCAGTTGAATCAATGGGAACTGTAGATGGACCTGGTATTCGTTTTATTATTTTCACCCAAGGATGTCAGCTTCGTTGTCTATATTGTCACAACCCTGACACTTGGAGTATAAAAGATGGTAGAGAAGTTACCGTAAATGAAATGATGAACGAAATTCTAGCATATAAATCATTTATGGATGCATCTGGTGGAGGTGTAACAGTTAGCGGTGGAGAAGCTCTAATACAGATGGATTTCTTAACAGAGTTATTTATAGAGTGTAAAAAGAATGGTGTCCATACAACAATCGATTCAAGCGGAGGTAATTTTTCTCGAAACGAAAAGTATTTAGCGAAATTAGATAGATTACTAGAAGTAACAGATTTAATACTATTGGATTTAAAACACATTGATTCTAAGAAGCATAAAGAACTTACAGGTAAACCTAATGAGCATATCCTAGATTTTGCAAAATATTTAGAAGAAAAACAAGTTCCTGTTTGGGTACGTCACGTTCTCGTGCCTGGATTAACAGATGATGAAAATGATTTGCGTGCACTTGCAGCATTTATCCAAACATTAGACAATGTAGAAAGAGTAGAAATACTACCGTACCATAAATTAGGTGTGTATAAGTGGGATGCCCTTGGATTAAAATATCCATTGGAAGATATAGATTCACCAACGAAAGAAAGCATTGAAAAAGCAAAAGAGATACTGAGTGCTGCTAATTAAGAAAACCCAGGCGAATAGCCTGGGTTTTCTTAATTAGCAGGAAATGATAAAATCAATATTTGTGCCTAACGTGAGGATAGATAGGTGTTTGCACATTCTTATTTGATTAACCTAATGTTGGCTTGTGATATCCGGCAGCGCGATCAGCGCGCTTAAACTCGCGGCTGTATAACACTTCTTGAGTAGCCGAAATATTTCGCTTTGTCTTCTCGTTTTTCTTATTTCCCATGTTTATCACTCCATTAATTATGTAGTCGTCGTTATTCTTTCCAAACAAGGGAAATAGCATACTAAAAAGAACAATTTTTATATAAGTGGTGCTTGAAAAGGGGAGAAAGTTCCTTTACACACACCATGTCACTTCTGTTTTTCTGTGTCTAGTTCCTGAACTTTTCTTATGCTTCCCTTAGATTGTTATCTTTTATCTCGTGCTCATCTCGAATTCTCCACAATGTGTATAAGTCTTTTGAAATTTGATATAAATCATATACTTCTTCTCGAGTATTTACATGTTGATAAATATGTGGATACGTTTCATTAGCTTTTGTTGCATAAGGGAGTTTTTCTGCTGCTTTTAAAGAGCGGACATTTACTTTTCTTATTCTCATAAAAATATTCTGGATATCATGTTGATAAAATAGTTCGTCGAAAAAAGCTTCCTTTGCTTGTTGGTTATAGCCTTTGCCATGATATTCTTTGCCGAGCCAGGTCCCTAAGAAGCCACTGTTTTGTTCTATATCGAATAAATTAATCGTTCCAATTGGATTTCCCCATTCATCTAGAATAGTTCGGGAGATTAATTCATGATTTTCTTCTGCTTCAATAGTTTGTTTTGTAAGAAAGAGGAAGGCTTCATATGAATCAGCCTTCTGACGTACATAAGGGAAGACATCAGGATGTGTCATCAACGCAAACAATGTGTGACAATCTTGTAACTCACGTTTTTTTAACATGTATACCTCCTCCCGAGGGCATAAAAAGCCCACCCTCGAAATTTAATTATTTGCATAAGAAAATTTCGGGATGGGAATCGAACCCATTAGGACCAATGCTATATTGGTGGCGCACCATTTGCCTTCCCCTGTTATCTTACTATCAGTTTTCGATTACATAGTAATATCATATATAATGAAAAAGAGAATTGCAACTGGATTATTTCTCATTTTGAAAAACAATTTTTCCTTTAATCATTGTTAACAGAGGCTTACTGAGAAAGTGGAAGGGGTGGTTCGACCAAAGGACAATATCAGCCTCTTTTCCTATTTCCAGACTGCCTACTTTGTGATGAATACATAAATTTTTGGCTGGTAGTATCGTGATACCTTCCAAAGCTTTTTGCTCAGACAATCCTTCTCTCATGGCAAGTGCCGCGCAAATATTTAAATATTGGATTGGCGTATAGGGATGGTCGGTAGTAATAGAAACATCAATACCTTGCTTTGTTAGTTCATGATATGTTTTCCAATTTTTATTCTTTAATTCGATTTTTGATCTTCTGGTAAATGTTGGGCCGACAGAAACTTGCAATCTTTTATTTGTCAGGGCATGAGAGATAAGGTGCCCTTCTGTGCAGTGTTCAATTCGCAAATCTAATTGAAATTCTTCAGCAAAACGGATAGCAGAAATAATGTCATCAGCACGATGGGCATGAATGCGGACGGGAATTTCATTATTAAGGGCTTGAATGATAGGAACAGTTCGAAAATCAGACGAATTTGTAGAATGAAGTGCTTGGAAAAATGTTTCTCTTAGTATTCCCATTATCCCCATTCTCGTCATAGAATCTTTGTTACCATGACTATGAATTCGTTTTGGATTTTCTCCAAGGGCAATTTTTAACCCGGCTGGTTCTTTCACCAACATTTCATCAATCGTTTTTCCGGCGGTTTTCAAAATACAAGTTGTTCCGCCGATGACATTTCCACTACCGGGCATAACGTGAACAGTAGTTATTCCGTATTGGACAGCATCATGAAAAGCCACATCTAGAGGATTAATTCCATCAAGAGCACGAATATGAGGGGTAGCTACTTCGGAAGTTTCATTGGCATCATTTCCTGCCCACCCCGTACCTTCATCATACAATCCCATGTGTGTATGCACATCAATAAAACCAGGAAATAAATATTTACCTTTACAATCAATAACTGAAATATCACCTAAAAGGGGGATGTTCTTACCAATAGAAATAATTATTCCATTCTCTATCAACAAATCGCTATTTTCCAATACATGAGAGGTGATTGGATAAATAGTTGCATGTTTGAATAAAGTTTTCATATAAATTCACATCATTTCAATATTTCGATGGTTTGAAGCAATTTGGTTCGTTCATTTTGTACGTATCTTTCATATATGTATATGAAAAAATTTCCATATGGTGTGGATGCTATGTGGTAAAATGAAGGAAGGAGAAAGAGAGGGTGAGCTATTGTGATTACTATTACAAAAATTGAAATTCAACAAAAGAATAAAGAACGATACAACATTTATATAGATCAGGGTAATGGGGAAGAGTATGGTTTTAGTGTCAATGAACACACATTGACAACCCATATGCTAAAGTCCGGTATGGTCATTGATGACATGGAAATGATGGAAATTCAAATGGCTGAAGAAAGAAGAAAAGCATATTTGCAAGCTATTCACTACCTTTCTCATTCCATGCGGGCGATGAAAGATGTGCACGATTATTTGCTGAAAAAAGAACATCACGAAAATGTTATTGGTGAGGTTCTACATAGGCTGCAAAAAGAAGGTTATCTAAATGATTTGGAATATGCAAAGGCGTATGTACGAACACATAGTTCTCTTTCTAAAAAAGGTCCTGTTGCTTTAGAGAGGGAATTAAAGGAAAAAGGCATACATACAGAATATCTACAAGAAAGCTTAAAAGAATACAGTGAAAAACAAAGGGTGGATAACGCCATCATCCTTTGTGAGAAGAAGTTATCTGCATACAAGAAACTATCTATTCAAGAAAAAAAGCAAAAACTAGAAGCTATGTTAGTAAGGAAGGGATATCCATTCACGATTATTGCTATTGCCATCGCGGAAGTAGACTTAGGAACCACAGCAGAGGAACAAGAAATTATCATCAGTCATTTTCATAAATATCACCGAAAATATGAAAAATACGAGCCATACATATACCGCCAAAAAATGAAGCAAGCACTGTACCGTAAAGGATTTTCCATTGACGATATAGAAAGAGTGTTACGTGAGCAGGAAGAAAATAAGTGAGAAGGATTGGTTTTAAAGGGTGTCCAATTTCTTTAGTGAAGTAAATTCTGAGAATGGCCAATCTTTGACCATTCTCAGAATTTATATCATTCTTCCTCTTTTGTAGCTGCCATCCGCTTCTGAGGTTGTGTATTAATTGAGCCGTTTGGTCGCAAGGAGGCAGAGTTGGCCTTCTCATCTATAAGATTTCCGTCGAAATTTTGATTATGTTTATTTTCAGAAAAAAATTCATTTTTCTTTACCATTCCATTACACTCCTTTGTATGAAAGTAGCATAAAAAAAACTCCAACCGTACTATTAAAATCTCCGCTCATGCACAAAAATATGTTTGATAAAAATTTCCATTCATATAGAAAATAAACTTGCACTTGCGTTTTCCGGTGATAAAATGATAAAGACACTTCCAATTCCGTGAATTGTAAATATGATTGGATCAAAGGTGTTGATAATACCGAGGGTCAACCATTTATTTGTAAAAGGACGCAATGCCTGTGTGCCCCCTTTTTTATTAATGATTGCCATATTTTATTTATTTCCCAAACACATACATATATAACCAAAAAGGACGAAACGAAAATGAACAATAAGAAAATATTTTTTGATAGAGAAAGGTTTGCTAGAGCACTGATAAAATGGTTTTTAGAGGAAAAGCGCGATTTGCCTTGGAGAGAGAATCAAGATCCATACCGTGTTTGGGTTTCAGAAGTGATGCTGCAACAAACAAAAGTGAACACAACAATCCCTTATTATCATAATTTTATGGAGAAATTCCCAAGCTTGTCACACCTTGCGCAAGCAGAGGAAGATGAAGTGCTGAAAGCTTGGGAGGGATTGGGATACTACTCTAGAGTTAGAAATCTACACTCGGCTGTGAAAGAAGTAGAGGAGAAGTATGGAGGAGAAGTTCCGAATACTAAAAAAGAGCTTGCTTCTTTAAAGGGAGTCGGCCCCTATACAACAGGAGCGATATTAAGTATTGCATATGGTATACCAGAGCCGGCAGTAGATGGCAATGTGATGAGGGTTATGTCGCGGGTGCTTTCTATTTGGGAGGATATTGCCAAGTCGAAAACAAGAAAAATTTTTGAAGAAGCAGTTGCTGATATTATTCCCGCGGAGGATCCATCCTCCTTCAATCAAGGGTTAATGGAGCTAGGAGCACTAATCTGTACGCCAACCAGTCCATCTTGCATGTTGTGTCCAGTTATGGAGTATTGCCAATCCTTTCACGAGGGGACTCAACGAGAGCTACCAGTAAAAAGTAAGAAAGCACCGCCGAAGTATCAGCCGATGATTGCAGGGGTCTTTACGGTAGGAGATGGCAAATATTTCATACACAAGCGTTCAAAAGAAGGTCTATTGGCAAATTTATGGGAATTCCCAAACATGGAATTTCAAGAAAAAGCTGGGTCAAAAGAAGAACAATTAGAGAAATATATGAAAAACATTTATGGAGCAGATGTAGAAATAGGTGGTTATTTGACAAATATTCAACATGTATTTACCCATTTGATTTGGGATATTGATGTTTTTATTGGTACAGCAAAGGGAGATAGCACAAATTTAATCCCAGTTACTACAGAAGAAATGGATAAATTTGCCTTCCCTGTATCTCACCAAAAGATTATTCGAGCATTAGCGGATCATTCTAGCAAGGAATAGAAAAATAAAATGCATATATTTCAAAAAAGATGGGTAAATTATTTTTCGTGGAGGTGAGAATGATGGCAAAAGCTAACAAATCAACATCAGGTGCAAACATTCAAAAAGCTGGTCAGCAAAACGCTCAATTTGGCGCAGAGTTTGCTAGCGAGACAGACGCAGCTCAAGTGAAAAAAGCAAACGCGAAAGCAGAAGCCAACAAGCAACAAGCTTCTGGACAATCAGCTGCTGAATAATTCTTTACTTCATACAAAAAAACGAGCTATCTTAAAGATAAGAACCTACTTATTTTTAAGATGCTCGTTTTTTTTGTTGCATGCTGTTTGAAGAGGAGAAAAGGTATCGCATAATAAAAAAACAAAAGAAATTCAGCTACTTCGGTTCCAAAAAAGGATAGAAACCGTTATAATTGATAGTTGAAGACTATATATAAATAAATACGCGTCCAACGAGAAAGAAGGGAGAAGGAATGGATTTCCCTAAGGTAGGAGAAAAGATACAGATACACAGTTACAAGCATAATGGTTCCATTCATCGAATCTGGGAGGAAACCACTGTTTTAAAAGGGACGCAGAATTTAGTTATTGGTGCCAATGATCGAACGTTGGTAACAGAGTCAGATGGAAGAACGTGGATTACAAGGGAACCATCTATTTGTTACTTTGATGTTCACCAATGGTATAATGTGATTGGCATGTTGCGGGCAGATGGAATATATTATTATTGCAATATAGGTTCTCCCTTTATTGTGGAAGATCGGGCGTTGAAGTACATTGATTATGACTTGGACGTAAAAGTTTATCCTGATATGACATATGTACTTCTAGATGAGGATGAATATGAAAAGCATCGTGTTTTGATGAACTATCCAAAAGAATTAGATGGAATTTTACGTAAAAATGTAAATTCTCTTATTCAAAATATTCATCAGCGAAAAGGACCATTTGCTTCAGATTTTGTTGATATGTGGTATGAACAATTTTTACTGTATCGAAATTAATAACAGTAAGGCGAAGGGAATGACGATATCCCTTCGCTTTACTGTTTGTTAGAACGGAGGTTTTTTTTATGGGAAATATAAAGCGTTATATGAAGTTTGTAAGACCGTATAAATTTCATATTGTCGTGACGATTATCGTAGGAGTTATCAAATTTGCGATTCCACTGATAACACCGATGCTATTAAAGTATGTCATTGACGATGTTATTAATAGCGGAGAGGCTATTAATGAGCAAGTAGATAGATTGTTTGTCGCAATGGGAATTGTGCTTTTTATTTTTGTAGTGTTGCGTCCTCCAATTGAGTACTTTCGCCAATATTTTGCACAATGGGTTGGAAGTAAAGTGCTGTATGATGTGAGGAACGAGTTATTTGCTCACTTACAAAAATTAAGCTTGAAATTTTATGCCAACACAAAAACTGGAGAAATTATTTCAAGGATTATCAATGATGTGGAGCAAACAAAGGATTTTGTTATTACAGGGTTAATGAATGTCTGGTTAGACATGATAACAGTCATCATTGCTTTGATTGTCATGTTTACAATGGATACTCAATTAACATTTGTATCGATTGTTATTTTACCACTGTACATTTTCTGTGTGAAACATTTCTTTACTCGTTTAAGAAATGTGACAAAAGAACGTTCCCAAGCGCTAGCTCATCTGCAAGCTTTCTTACATGAAAGGGTGCAAGGAGTTTCGATTACAAGAAGTTTTGCGTTAGAAGATTATGAACAAGGACAATTTGATGATAGAAACAAAGATTTTTTAAATCGAGCTATTACTCACACAAAATGGAATGCGAAAACATTTGCGGCTATTAATACAGTCACTGATATTGGACCTCTGTTGGTTATCGGTTTTGCTGCCTATCAAGTTATTCATGGAAACTTATCTCTAGGAGCGATGGTTGCTTTTGTTGGTTATATTGAACAACTGTACTCTCCGTTGCGCAGGTTATCTAATTCGTCAACGACTTTAACACAAGCCCTTGCATCTATGGATAGGGTGTTTGAATTAATTGATGAGCAGTATGATATTGTAGATAAGAAGGATGCTGTTGCCATGAAGGTGATGAAAGGAAATGTGAAGTTTTCCAATGTTTCTTTCCGTTACAATGATGAGGAAGAAGATGTTTTGCATGATATTAGCTTTGAAGTGAAAAAAGGAGAAATTATTGCTTTCGTTGGCGGAAGCGGTGGTGGAAAATCATCTCTCGTTAGCTTGATACCTCGCTTCTATGATACAACTGATGGAAAAATTTTCATTGATGATAAAGATATTAAGGATTATCAAGTGAGAAGTCTTCGGGAACATATTGGTATGGTTCTGCAAGATACAATGCTTTTTAGCGAAACCATTGCATCGAATATTCGTTACGGAAATCCTGATGCTTCAGATGAAGAGGTAATGGAAGCTGCTAAAAAAGCTCATGCCCATGAATTTATTTTAAGTTTGGCAAATGGGTATGATACATTGGTGGGAGAACGTGGTGTAAAGCTTTCAGGAGGACAGCGCCAACGAATCGCAATAGCTAGGGTGTTCTTGAAAAATCCAAGCTTACTTATTTTAGATGAAGCAACGTCAGCTCTTGATTTAGAAAATGAAAGCTATATTCAACAGGCACTTCATGAGTTGGCTCATAATCGGACAACTATTATCATCGCTCATCGTCTATCAACCATTACCCATGTAGATCGGATTTTTTATGTGGATAAAGGTCAAATTATTGAATCAGGTGCTCATGATGAGTTGATGAAAAAGAAGGGTGCTTATTACGAACTATATAGTATTCAATCATTAGAATCTAATGAAGAAGTAACAAATTTACTTTAGTCAAACTGTTATCAAATCGGAAAAACGGACGTTGAAAAATGGTTTCTCCCATTTTCCAATGCCCGTTTTTTAGTTGTCAATTTTCTTTTTCTCCTGATGAAACTTGTGATAAGAGCTAATTAATTCATCGAGGGATTCGATTTTTTCTTTATATGATGTAATAGCAGAAAAAAGTTGGATTAAATGAATAAATTCAAGGTCATTGTCTTCTCTTGTAAATGAAGTGAACAACAGTAATAGCTTCTCATAACCATTTTGAATCTCTTCTGTGAAGAACTGATTGGAAGTAGGCTTTACCTTTTCGGCAAATCTCAATAAGACTTGCTCATGATAAGTGATGAGATTCTCTAAGTTTAATTTGATGCAGTTTTGCAAATCTTCCGGCAAGTGCTGAAGTTGATGTTCAAATTTATGAATTAATTTTAAAATAGAGAAGGTTTCATCTGTTGCCGCCACCATTTTCCTGAACAATACTAGCTTTCTTGCTTTGGAATAAGTATCTTTTTTTATTTTAAATTTTGTTTGATATTCTTCTTTGTATAGTAAGTAGAAGTAGCGTAATTTGATCAATGCTTCTTTATGCTTATCAATCTCATCTTTCATGGCCATATAGTCGGAGGCTTGGTGAATAGAAATGCGAATCCAGCTACTCATGTCTTTTGTTTGTTGTTCTAATTCTTGAAATAATTTTTCTTCATACTTAGGTGGTAAAAATAAAAGGTTAATAATAGATGCAGAAATTAACCCGAGAAATGTTGTTCCAAAGCGTAAAAATGCAAAATAAAGGAAGTTATCACCTGTGTGTTCCATAATAGCGACAATGGTTACTAATGCGATTGATACATAATCCTTCATGTTGAAACGTATAGCAATACTCAACATAATAATGCAAGTGAAACCGATAATCACTGGAGAACTTCCAAATGCCAATGTAAAAACAATTGCTAGTATAGCACCGATAACATTTGCTTGAAATTGATTTCTCAAAGTTTTATAGGAACGGTATACAGTTGGTTGAAGAGCGAATATAGCCGAGATACCAGCAAATACTGGAGAAGATAATTGTAAAAGTTGCGCGGCATATATTGCTAGCGTAATAGCCAACCCTGTCTTGAAAATACGTGCACCTAACCTCATAAAAGCAGTCCTTCTTTCTATTGTGTAACTATTCACTAGTATAAACGAAGTTAGAGGGATAGGCTATTGTTTTTTACAATTTTTAAGGGATGGTTTTTAACCATCCCTTAAAAATTGTAAAAACAGCCAACCTTACTGATGTACTGTGAGGATTGGCTGTTTTGAAAAGATACATTATGATTTCCTGTATCAACAACTTGTTATTTTTGTTATCAATTCATTTTGAAATTTTTGATGACCTTTTAAGATGCTATTCCTTATTCTGTCTTTGGACTTATTATTTCTTTTGATAAAGTTGCAAAGAGAGAAGGTGTTAATCTCACATCAAAATCTATGGCTCGATAACATTTTGTTGCTTTTCCACTTTTGGAAATTTCATGATGGCCTTCTATAAGCTTTGCTGCCTCTAATTTTTTAATATGCATATAAAGTAAAGGTCTGCTAATGTTGACTATTCTAGCCAGTTCGCTAATATAATGCGTTTCCTTTACTAGAATACCAAGAATTTTGATTCTCATAGGATGTGAGAGGGCGTCAAATACATTTGTATAATCCTCATAACTTGTTAGTTGTAATTCATTTATGTAATTGTTGTCCATATCCTTAGATTTCTTTCATCATTTTTTCCATCGAAGCCACTTTGTCGTTCATCTTTTCAAGTTCCGCTTTGATTTCGGCATTTTCTTGTCTGATTTCAGATATAAACCCCTCAAATGTATAAGAAGGGACTATGTGATTTAGGCAGTTCTTGCTCCACATAGCCCTTTCTTGATTATTCCGTCGAAATTGTTGGGTCGGCTTGTTCTTTTGTTGGGATGATTTGGAGAAAATGGTTTGCTGGATTATTTAGGAGTGCTTCTACTTTATTTGCTTCTTCAAACTGTCCATGTTGTCTCAAAGCAGAAAGGTAGTCTGTCAGCAACTCTAATACATCTTTTACGCCGTCTTTTGATAATTGCTCAATAGTAACAGCGGCTCCTTTGGCAATTCGTTTTTGGAGTGCTGTTTTTGTTAACCCCATTTCAGATTGATGTCGGACATATACAACACCGCCTGTCATGCCAGCGCACATCCATGGTCCTGGATCACCAAGAACAAGTCCGCGTCCATTAGTCATATATTCAAAAGCAAACCCTTTTATGTTTGCATTGATGCCGATATTACCATGCTCTTCTTCCGGAAGTGCTTTTGATATCATTCCGCCGATAATGATATCAGCACCAGAGAGACGAATACCGGCCCGAGCATCTGCATTACCTTGAATGAACAAGGAACCTTGTTGAGCACCGTATCCGAAACCTTTACCGACAGAACCGCTATAATATCGCCCATCTTTTCCGAGAGATTTCATAATATAGATATTTCCGCCGAGTGCGGTTTTACCAACTCCATCCTGTGCTCCTCCATGGACGTGAATGTCTACTAAATCTGTATTATATGCACCAAGCCCATTGCCAGGAACAGATCCAGTCTTATAAGTAAGTGAAGTAGCGGCAATTTCTTGGTTGCCGAGCAGTACTTCTTTCGTATGATAGCCGGCAACACGACTCCCTAAATTACGCTGTTCTGGTCCAATTTGGTGAAAGTCTCTGGAGGTTGCCAGCACTTCAGTCATATAGTCTAAAGAGAACGTTGGAATAAGGGAAGGATTTTCTGATTTTTCACTTTGGTATGGTGTAGCACTTACTTTCAATAAAGCAGATAAGTCAAGTAAATCCAAACCTTTATCCTGGATCAACAAATCAGAGCGCCCTACGATGGCTTGAGTATTTGCAAAGCCAAGTTGACCTGTAAGACGTTTTAGTTCTTCACCAAAAGCTGTAAATAAATTCATCAGATTTATGACAGCATCTTCATAGTTTCTTGGAACGAAGCGACGTAGACCGTGTTCTTTTGCTTGAATCACACTTTCAATTTGGGTTGCGATTCCTACGTGACAAGTATCTAAGTGACACCCGCGACAAGCAGTACAACCAATGGCAATCATGGAAAGTGTTCCAAAACCGATTCGATTTGCCCCCAACAACATAATTTTTAAGGCATCTAAGGAACTGCGAATACCACCATCTGCCCAAATTTCTATCTGTTGGCGCATGCCGGCTTCAAGTAGAGCATTATGAGCAGCTTTTACACCAATTTCCACAGGGAGACCTACATGCGTAAGAGCGTGAATACGAGCTGCCCCAGTACCGCCATCAAATCCACTGATTGTAATATAATCGGCTCCAGCTTTTGCGATTCCCACAGCAATTGTTCCGATATTTGGTACAACCGGAACTTTTACAGCCACTTTTGCTTCATCGTTGGCAGTTTTTAATTCACTAATTACTTGAGCTAAGTCTTCAATAGAATAAATATCATGGTTATTAGAAGGAGAAATTAAATCCGAACCAATTGTTGCATTTCGAGCTTCAGCGATTTTCTTGGTAACCTTCGATCCTGGTAAATGCCCGCCCTCACCAGGCTTTGCTCCTTGCCCAATTTTGATTTCCAATAAATTTGAAGAATTTAGTAAAGCAGAAGTAACTCCAAAGCGCCCAGAAGCAATTTGCTGTCCGCGGGTATTCGGATATTTTCCAATCATATCTTTGATTTCTCCACCTTCACCGTTGAGGGAAATCATATTCAATCGTTCAGCAGCTTCTGCATATGCTCGGAAAGCTACTTCATTTTGCGAGCCGAAGGACATAGAACTGATAAGAAAAGGTAGATGATGGTGACCGATTTGAATACTCACATTCTCTGGTGCTATGACATAGTCAGATTGTCTAAGTTTTGCTAAATGCCGAATGGAAGTCGGATTCTTTTCTTCAATTTCCGTTAATTTTTCTCTAAAGTCGTCATATCCACTTCCTTTCGCCACATCACCGATTGCTTTCCAAACTCTTGGAAAAATATGAAACGTTCTTCTCGTTTTCTTTTGCTTATTTTGGAAACCTTCTTTTCGCTTTATCGCTTCTTTATGCAGATGAGAAAATCCAAATGCTGCATGAGTGGAACCGAGAAAGTTGGGAATGCCTAGAATATCGGCAATCTCATCATGCAATCCGATAGCGGAAAAGAGACGACTGTATCCACGAAGCTCATGAATTCCGATTGTAGAAATTACTTTCTCCAAACCTTTATTTAGCGTTGTATAAAGATTCAATACAGGTGCTGGATCTTTTTCCTGTACCGTCGCAAAGAGTAGGTAAGGATTTACTGCATCGGTACCTAAACCAATTAATGTGATGATATCATGCAATGAGCGAAGAGCACCAGAGCGAACAATAAGCGCACAATCTCTTCTTATATTTTGACTCAGTAGTACTTGCTGTAAATTGGCAACAACTAGATGAGGATCTAGCCAAAGATTTTTTTCTTGGTGGGACTTTGTATCATCTAAAACGAGAAAAATATTACCATCGCTTACTGCTGTAGCTACCTCTTTTCCTAATCTCTTGAGGGCTTCCTGAATAGTTTCATTTTCAGAATAGGTCATAGATAAAATGTGAGTCTTATCCATCTCTGATAATTGCTCAAAAGAAATATTGCCTGTTGTAGATGTCAACTCGTAACCGATTTCGCCTTCTAACAGTAACGGAGAAGGAAGTTCCAACAATTCAATCTGTGACTCTTTGGCAGATAGTGGTGGACGCTTCCCGAGAACAATCCGTGTGGAAAAATGTTCTATTTCTCGTTCTCTATCGATTGCCGGATTTGTAACCACTGCGACACTTTCCTTTAAAAAGTCAGCAATGTTGCGACGCTCTGGGTCCAGTGCAGCAAGAGGTGCGTCGTGACCAAGAGAGCGAATCGGCTCAATTCCTTTTTCAGCCATTTGCTCAAGAAGTTGAATATGCTCTTTATCCCAGCCGAAAGCCGCATATACATGCATTTCTAGAGGAGTATATTTCATAAAAGAGTTTGGTTTGGGAAGGGTAGGAGGGATCAGTCTATTTCTCGCACCTTGACTATTTATTTTTTGCGAGAGTCTTTTGAACACCTCTTGTTGAAATTCTTCATAATAGAAAATATTCATTGCCCCTGTTTCTGACCAAGCCAAACCAATTTTTTCTCCAGGAGCTAATTGTTTCGGTTCTGCAACGTATTCGTTAGGGAGAATCACCCCTTGCTCTGAGGCGAAAACATAAGAGCTACCTGTTTCCAGCTTCCAAAGGGGTCGGAGTCCAAGTGCATCCACGCTAAAAACAGCTTCATCTTTGTAGCGGGAAATAATCCCGGCCGGTCCTTGAACAAAATGCCCCCATGCTTCACGGAGATATGTGTATAAATCTTGCTTTTCTTGTTGATAGGATTTTATCTCATTGATGATTGGTGGAAACATTAATTCCATTGCTTCAAATAATGAGTAACGATAATTCGTTAGCAACGTTTCAATTGTGCGGTTTACATCTTGTGAATCACTCCCGCTCCTTGATAGACTTGTGCCAATCATTTCAGCCTGTTGGCGTAGTTGAGCAATGGTATTAATTTCTCCGTTATGCCCCAGAACACTAAAAGGTTGAACACGAAAAAATGTTGATTTGGTATTGGTTGAATAACGATTATGTCCAAGGCTCATCGTTGAGGCGATAAGTGGGTGTGATAAGTCTTCATAGTATGCAGTTAATGTTGTTGCATCACCCAGTACTTTGTAGACAACGTGATAGTTACTTAGTGAGGCTACATGAACAGAATTATTTTTCTCGATTGCAAGATTAACTTGCAACAGTTTTTGATCAAGAGAATACTCTTGTTCTTTCGGTAATAAGGCTATTTGCCAAAAGATAGGTTCTTCTTTTTTTCCTAAAGGGCCAAGTGCAGCGGAATTTGCAGCTGTATCTGTTTCAAAGATAAAAGTAAATCCTAGCTCTTCAAATATTCGATAGATATTTTTCTTTGCTTGAAATATGTTTTGCTGACGTTTGATAAAAATATGACCTACGACAAAGTCGCCCCTATCTACTAAGGCACCCTGTTTGCCAAGTTTTTCTTTCCATAAGTTTTTTGGAATATCCATGTGAATGCCAGTACCATCACCTTCACCATTCGTATACCCCGAGCGATGACTCATTTTTTTTAATGAGCTTATGCAAAGGTCGATATTATCTTTCGTTGGAATTCGCTTTTTTTCCATTACAGAGACAATTGCACATGCATCATGTTCATGTAAATGATAATCTTTAAATTTGG
>DAIDKD010000004.1 GCA_027451065.1 Bacillaceae bacterium
GGCTCAGGCTTTCCCTTACCCCAAAAACTCGCAGTTGCTACCCTTGTGTCGCAACGTGCATGGGTGTTTTGGAATTTAATATCTTTCGATATCACTTTCCGAGTAATTTCATGCTTATTAGGAAACTGCTGTTACATTCAACAATACCGGACAATACATACTTGCTGGTGTTTTATACCCTATCGCTGAGTGTAGCCTCATGAAGTCATAGATGTTAATGAATCTAGCTATTTGCTTTCTTGCTTCCCTAATATTGTTGTAGTCATTTAGGTACACTTCCTCGTACTTCAATGTACGGAACCAGCGTTCAATCATTATGTTGTCAGCCCAGTGGTGTTTGCCATCCATACTGATTTTTACATTGTGCTTTTTTACAAACTCTGTATACTCTTGTCTTGTGAATTGAGAACCTTGATCAGAGTTTAGAATCTCTGGTGTGGCTACTCTGAAAGCTTTTTTCAGTGCAGTTATTACCATACTTGTATCTAACGTGTCGTCAAGTTCCCAACCTACGATACATCTTGAATACCAGTCAATTATTGCTGTTAAATATACAAAACCATGTTTTAAGCGGATGTAGGTGATGTCAATAGACCATACTTGATTTGCTCTTGTTATCACTGCATTATGCAGGAGGTAGGGGTATATTTTGTTTTCATGTGAGGTTTTTGATAGGTTTGGTTTTGGATATATTGCAATGATTGTCATCTCAGCCATGTATCGTCGTGTTTTGGTGCGACCGATTTTGTATCCGGCAGCTTGCAACTGTTTTGACATTTGTCTAGAGCCCCAGGTTGGGTTATCGGTATGCCATTTGTCAATAAGGGCTTTTGCTTCAAGTTCTATTTGTGCAACAGGTGTCCCTTTATAATACACACTGGTTCTATTTATATCCAGCAGCCTTGCTCCAGTTTTTACTGGGAATTCCTTAGTATTTATTAGTTTTCGGACTAAATTTACTCTCCCAGTCAGATCCAAGTCATTCTTCAGATTTTTTTTGAGCCAGTCCACCTCCATGGTGAGCTGACCAACCTTTTTTATCAGGGCATCCTTTTCGATTTCAGCTTCTTTAAGCTTCTTCATCTCTTTCTCATCACGTTTGGTATCGAATAGAGAGGATGCGTTGTTGAGAAACTCTTTCTTCCAATTTCGAATAAGATTAGGCGAAATTGGATGTTCGCTGGCGAGTTGATTAATTTCCTTTTCACCACGAATTACTTCTATTACTATTCTTGTTTTAAATTCGGCACTAAATGTTCATTTTTCAAAAGAATCAACCTGCTTTCACATTTTTGATTTCAGTATAGCAGATTCATTATATTTTGAATGATTTTGTGTCGAAAATTATAAGACTATTATCTCTTGATTTAATAGATTTGGATAGACAGGTAGTGCATGCTTAGAGTTTGTTGTTACCTTGTACTTCTTCACTGTCTTGGAACGAATATTTTCTTCTTTCATGATGCGTGTGATAGTTCTCTGACATCTTTGTTGCACGAAACTCGTGTTGGTGTTCATCTATAAAGCCATAGATTACTTCTGACTTTTGGCGAAGATGCCCACATCACTTTCTGAATTACTAATACTAACTAGATATTTTCCTGAAGCATTATCTTCTGATTATTAAAAAATAACTTCCCAGTTTTTTGTTTATTTCTTATCCATACAATAATTTCATTACCTAGTTTAATTGCCAGAATCCTATCTATTGATGTTGGATAATTCCCTGCACATATTGATTGATCTATTGTGTTCATCTTCCAATCTACATCAAGATTCGAAATGATGGATGAGGGGATAGATTCTGGTTGTATTGTTTCATCGAAAATTAAAAATGAGTATGGTTTTCCATTTACAAATATTTTTTTGATTGCTTCTTCTGTTTGTTCATCATATTGCTTATCAAAACCACTAGGTAAAAAGTAACATCCCAAGGACACGGAAAGTTCCCCTAACATTTTTTTAGGAGCTTTCCCTGGAATCTGAATTCCAAAAAGACGTGGGTTTTCATACTGAAGTGACTCAACTGTATCCTTTATTTTTAATACATATTTAATAATATTATTCATCGCAGTATCATATCCTAATGAGATATCAGCACCTTCTATATCATTATGAATTGATACAGGAACAAATAAAAATCGTTTCTCGTTTCCTTGTTTTACTGATTTATGTACTGTCTTCATAGATTCATTCGTTCCAATGACCACAATTGCATCAAATTGTTCAAATGCTCGGCTTAACAACTTTTCATCCTCTAATAATGGAGATGTTTGTAAAAAACAACGATGAAAATCAGTATTATTTTTTTCATCATACGAATAATATTGGATGCCCCCTTTATTTGGATTGATAGAAATTCCTTTCAGTTCATATTGCTCTAATTGTTGCCCCTTAATTAGAACATCTAGCAATTGTTTAATTCCTGCCGGAGCTAATTCAAAATTTATCAAACCTATTTTCATGGAAAATCCCTCCTATATTTATACTCTATTTTCTTAGAGCTTTTGACGAGACCATTTTTGCAGTTTCTGCTCCAAGATTCTTCACTTTTTTTATGACCTTCTCACAAATTGATATGGAGATGTTTTCACTTTGCAATAAAGTAAAAGCATCTCCATAGATTCCATAAGTTAGTTACTTATGTTCTTATCATTGGTTCAGAATATATTTCTTTACTTTTTCGGTAATTTTTTCTGCATCAAAACCGTACTTAGGTAAAATTACATTTGCTGGAGCCGATGCTCCGAATGCATCAACCCCAATTGTTATGCCGTCTAATCCAACGTATTTATACCATCCTTGCGTTACTCCCATTTCGATAGAAACACGATTGCGATTACTTAGCGGAAGTAAACTTTCTTTGTACTCTTTTGCTTGCTTTTCAAAGTTGTACCAAGATGGTATGCTGATAACATTTGCAATGATTCGCTCTTTTTTTAATAAATTAGCTACGTCTAATGCTAGATTCACTTCAGAGCCGGTTGCCATTATTAACACATCCGCTTGGTCTGTTCCGCTCACTCGATAAGCTCCTCGCTTTACTCCTTCACCAGCATGCTCTTTTGATCCTGAGATTGTTGGCAGATTTTGACGAGATAAAACAAGTACAGTTGGTGTACCTGTTGCTTCAATTGCTTCTTTCCAAGCAGCTACTGTCTCATTTCCATCTGCCGGACGAACAACATTAAGATTAGGCATTGCTCGTAATGCCTCCAAGTGTTCAATCGGCTCATGTGTGGGGCCATCTTCTCCAACTGCAATGCTATCGTGGGTGAATACATATGTAACCGGCAGATTCATCAGTGCTGATAAACGAATTGCCGCACGTAAATAATCGGAAAACACAAAAAATGTACCACCAAAGACACGTAATCCTCCATGAAGAGCCATTCCGTTTAATGCTGCACCCATAGCAAATTCACGTACACCAAACCATATGTTACGACCTTCGTAGCTATTAGCTGTAAAATCTCCCAAACCTTTCATCATCGTTTTGTTTGATTCAGAAAGGTCTGCTGATCCACCGAAGAAGTTTGGAAGTGCCTGAGCAATGGCATTAATCGTATCACTAGATGAAGCTCTGGAAGCAAGGGATGTTCCTTCTTCATAGACCGGAAGGTTTTCTTCCCAGTACTTCGGAAGTTTACCCGCAATAGCCCCTATTAATTGTTTTCCTAATTCAGGATATTCCTTTTTATAGGAAGCGAACAATTCATTCCAAAGATGTTCTGCCATTTTCCCTTTTTCTGCTACATTCTCTTTAAAGTGTGCGTACACTCCATCTTCTACGTGGAATTCCTTCTCACTGTCTAATCCGTAAGAATCTTTTGCAAGTTTCCCGTCTTCTGCTCCTAGCGGTGCACCATGTGTACTGGCAGTTCCTTGTTTTTGGGAACCGTATCCGATAATAGTTTTTACTTCAATTAAAGTTGGGCGCTTTGTATCAAACTTTGCTTCTGTAATTGCTGCATTGATTTCATATAAATTGTTTCCATCTTCTACATTTAATACTTGCCAACCATATGATTCAAAACGTTTTTGCACGTCTTCACTGAAGGCCATATTTAAATCTCCATCTAGTGAGATATCATTTGAATCGTATAAGACAACTAGTTTTCCAAGTTTTAGATGTCCAGCTAGAGATGCCGCTTCCGAAGAAATACCTTCCATTAGGCAACCATCACCGCAAATTGCATAAGTATAATGATTAACGATATTATAGTCTGGACGATTATAAGTAGCCCCTAAATGTGCTTCTGCCATTGCCATTCCAACTGCCATAGCAATACCTTGTCCCAATGGTCCAGTTGTCGCGTCTACTCCAGCTGTATGACCGAACTCAGGGTGCCCTGGTGTTTTACTTCCCCATTGGCGGAAATTTCTCAATTCATCT
This sequence comes from Bacillaceae bacterium, assembly GCA_027451065.1. Classification (GTDB taxonomy): domain Bacteria; phylum Bacillota; class Bacilli; order Bacillales; family Bacillaceae_G; genus DAIDKD01. The sequence continues at coordinate 4,397 of DAIDKD010000004.1, forward strand.
ATTGATAGATTATAACCACTTAAGTGGAGTAAGCTATATAAAAGCATAGAACCATGCCCCGCCGATAATACAAAGCGATCGCGGTTAAACCAACTTGGATTGTGAGGATTATGGTTCATATGATGTACCCAGAGTTGGTATGCCATTGGTGCCGCACCAAGAGGCATTCCCGGGTGGCCTGAATTTGCCTTGTTGATTGCATCAATTGATAAGGAACGGATTGTGTTTACTGCATTTTTATTCATTTTTTTTCCTTTCTATTTCATATCTTAAAACATAATTTACAATTAACTAATCATAAAGAATTAGCAGAAAATCATTATCTTATGAAAATCTTATTTTATAATTTGCTAATTAGTTACGAATTCAATATTTCAGCCAGATATACTTTGTAAGGCGATCAGACTCTAGGTGAAATCGCCTTACTACTCCATCTTCGATTTTACAAATTATTAACATATTATCTCAAACAAACATTCCCCATGTTAAAATAATTTGTAATAATCAACTACTTCTTTCACTTTGTCTATTTTATCCTCAGTCAGTGGCAATACCGGTAATCTTGGAGAGCCTACAGGAACACCAGCTAGCTCAACAGCTTTTTTCAAGACTGACGGAACTGTTCCTAACTTTAAAACTGCTCTTAATACTTCAATGTCTTGTTGAGCTTTTTCAGCTGAAGCAATATCTCCTTTTAGCCAATTTTGATAAATAGACACATCAATATCAGTAATTAGATTTGCAGTTGCGGCAATTGCACCAGATGCCCCTACTTGCAAAGCTTTTAATATTAATGAATCCGATCCCGATAAAACCATAAAATCTTCATCTTTCGTTGCCTGAATATAGGATTCAATATTTTCAATTTTTCCGCTGCTATCCTTGATTCCAATAATATTTTTGGATTTAGATAACTCTACAACAGTATCAACTTCCAAATTAAACCCTGTGTTTTTAGGAATGTTATACAAAATAACTGGGATACGCACTGATTCAGATATTAATTTGTAATGATTTATCACTTCAGCTTGTGTAGGTGGTACAAAATAAGGTGTGATAACAGATAGAGCTTCAGCACCAATCTTTTCCATTCTTTGTGCTAAGTGTATCACTTCTCTTGTACTATTTCCTCCCACTCCCACATAGACAGGAACTCGTTGATTTACTTCTCTGATTACTAATTTAGCAAATTCAACTTTTTCATCATCATTCATTACATGAAACTCACCATTGGTTCCAAGTATAAAAAGACCATCCACCCCTGAATCTATCAACTTATTAATCAATTGTTTCGATGCTGATTCATTAATTTCTTTATTATCGTCAAACGGCGTAACCATCGCTGCTATCAAACCTTTTAATTGCATAAGAAAGTTCCTCCTTAATTATTTTCTAATATTTCTAATAAATTGCTAACAGTTAAATTGATTGTATTTATCTCTGCATTCTTCGTTAAAGAAGCTATATGAGCACATAAAAGGAAATTATCTAGTTGTAGTAATTTTTCATCCTTTGCAGGCGGTTCTACTGAAAATACATCTTCAGCTGCACCTGCAATAACTCCATTTGTTAATGCCTGATAAAGATCCTCTTCATTGACCAAATCCCCTCTTGCCGTATTGACCAAAAAAGCGGAAGGCTTCATTAATGATAGTGTTTGTTTATTGACAATGTGCTTATTTTCATGAGTTAATGGCATATGAAGAGTTACAAAATCACTTTCCTCCATAAGCTCTTCGAATGTTTTCATTTCTACATCACATTCTTTATCAACAAATGGATCATAAGCGATAACATTCATACCGATTCCTCGTGCAATTCTAGCTACTTCTCTACCAATTGCACCTAGCCCAACGATACCAACTGTTCGATTCAATAATTCCATTCCTGATGTTTTATTCCATTGTCCCTCTTTCACTTCTCTAATATTTGAGTATATATCGCGTGCCAATGTAAAGAATAAACCCATCGTTAACTCTGCAACAGAAGTTGCATTAGGACCAATTGCCCGTTTAACCTCAATTCCAAGTTCTTTCGCTTTCTCAAGGTCAATATTATCTACACCAACTCCAAAACGGGAAATAACTTTTAGTTGTTTTGAATTTTCCAACATATTGCTATCTACTTGATCAACACCTAATATGATTCCTTCTACATCCGATGCCAACTCACAAAACCGTTCGTATGAATGCTGCTTTCCAGTATTGTTTACGATAACTTCGTATCCCTTATTTCGGAGCAATTCTACAGCGTGTTCCCCATATCTTGAAAAAGATCTAGGAGTTATTAATATTTTTTTCATCTTCATAATCATTCCTCTCATGTTACTCAAGTTTCAGAGCTGCGAGAGGGTTCATTTTATTAACCCTCCCAAAAGTTCTTAACTATAATTCCTCTATTTACAGAAGCGAAAGGCATCTTTTACTTGTTTAACATCCTACTAATTAGCCACTTTTCTCTTCCCCAAAGAGCCTCCTGGATGCCATTTAATGTATTGCTCGTGACTAAGTCCCTTTATGTTTTGTAAAAGGAGGCTAAGTCCTTGTAACACAAAGATTTCAGCAATAATCGACGATCGTGGTGCCATGTTCAACGAATCTCCTTCTTCTGCTGCACCTGCATACAAAAATGCATCTCCTTCCCTTGCAAGCCATGAATCCGGCTTACTAGTTACAGAAATAATTTTCGCACCATTCCTCTTTAAAGTTAGCACAGTTGCTTTTAGTTCTTCTGTTTCTCCACTATTCGAAATCGCTATCACAACATCGCCAGGTAAAACTTGACCAGCAGATCCATGAACTGCTTCAGTTCCATGAAGTATATACGCTGGTGTTCCTGTTGACGATAATAAGGACGCAACATAGCCAGACACATGTCCTGGTTTTCCAATGCCAGTAACATGAATTCGACAATTCATTTCTTCAGCTTGAAGAATTAATTTTACAGACGCTTCAAAAGTTTCTAGTTTAATATTTTTTCGCATTTCTTCAAAATTATTCACAGATATATTTAAGAAAGACTCTAGTTCTACATTTGTATTTTCATTCATTTCAACTTCCTCCTACAAGAATCCGATAAATGCCCCTACCAAGGCAAAAATCATAACAAAAGTAATAATTCTTATGAATTTTGGTCCAACTTTTACTAGATAAAAGTAGATTAAAAATACTGCTATTAATGGGAGCAAGCTAGGTGCAATTGAATCAAACACACCTTGGACTGATATAGTGTCTAATTCAGTAGTAATTTCCAATGGGGTCGACAACCTTACGAACGTAGCAGAAAGCGAACCCATCATAAACATTCCTAAAACTCCAGCACCAGAAATAACTTGCTGAATTCTACCTGATTGTAAAATAGCCATAATTGATTTTTTACCTACTGAGTACCCCCTATGAAAAAAAACATATCCCAATCCACTCATGTAAAGTGATTGAATAATCAAAGGAGCTAATGCCGCTATCACAGAACCATTCAATGCGAAAGGAATAAAGATACCCATTAAAATAGGACGTATAGTTCCAAAGTCAAGTGTGTCTCCAATACCAGCAATTGGACCCATCAATCCAATTTTCATTCCTGTGATAGTTTCTGCACTTTCCTCTTCAGTCATTCCTAACTCATCATCTTCTTCCAACAGGGAATGCTCTTCTTCTAGAGCAATAGTAATACCGTTGATAACAGAACCCCAGGTAGCCTGCGTATTAAACATAGATAAGTGTCTTTTTAGAGCTACTGATAATTCTTCTTTTGAAGTATATAACTTCTCTAAAATACCTGTCATACTACCACAATAAGCTAAAGCCTGTAAACGCTCAAAATTATTTGATACTTCAGAGTAGGCATACCATCTCGCCCACGCTATAGTGATATCCTTTTTCGTAAGTTTTTCGACTTTCTTTTCTTTCACTTCCACTTCTACTTCGTTACTCATTACACACCCTCCGCATTAGTTTGACATTGAACAAAGATAAAGGCCATACAAATACCGAAAATTGCTACCCCTACAGTACTGATGCCTGTATAAGCAACGATAAAGAATCCTAAAATAAAGAATGGAATAAAATTTCTTTTCCCAATAACTACCATCGTTATGGCAAACCCTAGTGCCGGTAATATTCCACCTGCAATCCCTAAACCGCCAGTTACCCATTCTGGAACCACATCTAAAAATGCTGTAACTGCATCTGCTCCAAATAAATTAGCTACAAATACAGGAATAAAGCGAAGTGGAAATGCAAATAATATTGGGTAAAGAAAAGCTGCTCGGCGAATGCCTTTTACGTTTGCATCTTCCGCATATCTATCTGCCATATGAACGAAATACGTATTCGCAGTTCGTCTTATATTTTCTGTAAACACACCCAACAATCCAATAGGTACCGCTATCATTACTGCCATCTCAATATCCATATTTGCTTGAATCGCTATAGGTACTGCTATACAGGTTGCTAAAGCCTCATCCGTTGGAATGTTTCCTCCAGGTGCAATAACACCCATATATATCATTTGTAAAGTTGCCCCAGCTGCCAAAGCAGTTGGCATATCCCCGTATATCAATCCGAGGAAAGTGGCTAGTGATAATGGTTGTCTAACTACCTGTGAAAACCCATACCAAAATCTATTGACTGATGCCCAATAAAGAAGACCAGTTAGTGCTGCTTGAACCATAATTTTTCAACCCTTCCTTCTTTCAGATTATTTTAATTTATAATTTCTTTAGTATTTTTTCCAAGCTTGCCGGTGTTTGTTCAGGAATTGTTTGGAAATATACCTCTGTACCTGCACTCTCTAACTTGCCTAATCTATCTGCGTCTGCTTGATCTAAGGTAATTTGATTGTAGACAACCTTCCTTCCAGGGGCAGCACCTGTTCCTCCAATTTGAATTTTTTCTAATGGAAATCCTTTTTCTGCTGTTTCTAATGCTGTTGTGATATTTTTAAATAATATCAATAATCGACCATTTCCCATTTCATTCTTATTCCATGAAGCTACCGCTCCGTCAACAGAAAGCATTTCTACTTTAACTCCCGGAGGTGCAGCCGCCACATAAACTTGACTCATAAAAGGGTCTTTTGATAATTTGTCATCAATTACAATAATTCTATTTGCATTGGTTTGTTTCATCCATTTTGTAATAACCTGCCCATGAATTAATCTAAAATCCACTCTCACTAATTTAATTTCTGCCATCTTTTTTTCCTCCTTTTTATTGTACGTTCGATACTTGCGAAAGCCCTAATTCCCTACACGCTTCAGAACCAGTTTGGCAAATAGCCCTTGCTAATTCAGAGCCACTCATTGTTTTTCTTGAGAAATCGGCTTCAATTAACATTGCAATATTTAAGCCAGTCACACCGTAAATCTCGTATTGACTAGATAATGCATTTGTCACATTAGAGGGAGTCCCTCCAAATAAATCAGTTAAAATTAGCGTTCCTTTTGGAGCTTCATCTAATTTTTCCTTTACTTGGTTAGCTAAATCCTCTGAGGACATCTCAGGTAAAAGTGAAATAGCATAGACATCTTTTAGTTCCCCTACTATCATTTCAGCACTTTTCACCAATTCTTTTCCAGCATCCCCGTGGGTTAAAATTAGAATCCACGTTTCTTGTTCACACATATTGTTACTCCTTTACTAGTTTTTAGTGTAGTTTCTGCTTTTTTTTAATACTATACCTCCTACACCCTTTTTATAAGCAAGTCCCATGCCAAAAAAAATATCAAAAAAAAACCAGCTACATAATAGCGATTTCACGCATTTGTGTAACTGGTTTTTTAGACAAATAATATTAATTATCAGTTCTTATCAATCTGTATCAATCATATCAATTATATATCCGATTTCAGTATCAGGTATCTGAACAGAGAAAATATCCTCTATATTTTGAAAAGACTTTTTGATAGTTTGATAAATATCTTTCTTTGAATGTATCAAACTGGAAATATTTTGATAAGGAAGAACTTCCTTTCGAATCACTCTTTCAATCATGCACGAATTATGCATCATGAAGGAGACTTTTAAATGCTGTGTCTTTTCTATATCTAAATCTTCTACAATATCGTCTAGGGCTTGTGCCAATAATTCGTATGATTTTCTTGGATTCAGAAAAGATAAAGAATCTTCAATAGCTTTAAAAGTAAGGCTAGGAATGCTATTTCCTTCCATTTTTCTTCCATCAATCATCCAGCTAATTCGTTCTAGTCCGTTGTGAATTAATATTTCATCTGTAGAAATATAAGGAATCCCTTCAATTTTAGGGTTTAAAGTACCAACAAATACCAAAATATCTGCTAATTCTTTTTTATCTAATTTTTTTATTTTACTGATTTTCATTGGACGAATTATAATTTGATATTTTTTCACACTAGGGATAGATTCATTAATTAAGCTAGCCAATTTAACTGCTGTTCCCTCTGAAGTCATACAGGTAACAACTATCATTTTAGAAGTCGGACCTCCTTGTATAATGGCGGAATTCATTTTAGGTGGGACATTTTGCAAATCTTCGTAAAGCTGCAATAAAGTCATTTCCGGCATTAAACTTTTTCTTACTGCATCTAAAGCAAGAGGTGTAGAAACCATATCAATCGTAACAGTTTTAATTCCAGTTTCTTCTTCAATCATTTTTCCGAGTGCTATGAGTGACCCCATATCAACTAACAACAACACACCTTTCCCCTGATTGATATCTCGTACTATCTGAGTTGCTTGCTCCAAGATATCCTGAATTTGATCATCAAGGGACATATTTATCGCTTTACAATGGTCTGTACCCAATAAAGTATTACAGACATCTGCAATACTAGAAGCAGTAGTATTTCCATGAGTTAAAACAATAACTCCTACATTTGGATTGCTTCCTTCCGAATCAACTGCATATAAAAACATGGCAATAAATGCTACTTCTTCATCAGGTATTTTCATATCAAGAAAGTACTCTAATTTTTTGCGTATAAGATTAGCTGCTTCATACTCTTTCGGATTATCAAAAGCAATCTCTGCTAATTTTCCATGCCTATGGATACACCCTTTGTTTATTCTCTCAGGCAATGCGTTAATGTGCATAGCCAAAGCAACAACAACTTTTTCACTAATATTTCTCTCTAGCAAGCTAGATGCAAGCTGACAAGACTCCTCTACAGCTGTATAAACTCTAGGGCTCATAATTTTAAATAGTTTTTCTTTTTCAGGAACTTTTTTAGGACTATCCAATTTTTTTAGCAATTCTTGTAAATATTTTTCAAAAACTAGGTTCATATTATTATTGATTTTCTCTTGAGAGTAGCCCCTCTTTGTACACGATTCGTATTTTTCTATTAGTTCGGTATAAACATTATCTAAATTGTTATATTCATTGTTTATAAGCCGCTTATGGGTTTGAGGAAACTCATAAAATTTCCGTCCCTCTCTCTCTAAGAGATCAAAAATCTCATGCCTTCCCTTTTTACTATTTAACAATCCTTTATATACATGTTCAGGCATACTAGGTGTATCAATCTCAATCTCTTTTTTATTCTTTGTTTTATAGTCCAGCAAACCGCGGGCACAAATCAGCTGAATATCTCCCTTAAGCTGTCCAATATTCCCTTGACAGTCATATAAAAGCAGTGCTTTCATTACTTCTTTATAAACTCGAATAGGTTCTCCGATAATCTCTGATTGAAGCGAGAAGAAATTTTTGATTAACTCAAAGCGCTCAGGCAACGAACGCTCAAACAATGATGGTAATGTTATCACCATAGGAATTCTTCTTAAAAATGTTTTCAGTAACACTGAATCTACGTCTTCTGTTGTTGCTGCTACAATTAAAATATCTGCTTTTCTATTATTTTGAGTTTCTCCAACTCTTCGATATCTATTTTTATCAATTAACATGAAAAGCATTTCTTGACATTCAGGGGACAATCGATGAACTTCATCCAAAAGCAAGATTCCACCTTTAGCCCGCTCAATCATTCCTGGATTATCGCGTTCTGCTCCTGTAAAAGAACCTTTCACATGACCAAATAATTGAGATAAAATCAATTGTGGATTATCTGCGTATTCCGCACAATTAAATGTAATAAAATTTGCATCCTTTTCTATAGCTCTTGCATTAATAGCATATTGGTACATCATTTCTGCAAAAGTTGTCTTCCCACTCCCTGTAGGACCCACTATCAATGTGTGCAATCCCCTTGGAGGATAATAAATCGCTGCTTTGGCTTGTTTAATTGGAACATCTAGACTTAAGTCGGAACCGATAAAATCACTAAAAATATCTTTTTCTTGTTCCTCATTCATAGGCATATCTGTTTTATTATCTTTTAGAAAACTCGCCAAAGAGTCTGCTGAGTTTTTTCCGTCAAGTATTTTGATTTTCAATAAATTTTCCAATAATCCACGCTCAAAATAATATACAGGGCGCCGATTTTCTGCTACTAACTCATTTAGTTCTTTACTTACATTGTTTCTGATAATACCTGTTTTATCACTAATTTCTTTTGTACTAATACCTACATAGTTTTTCAATATGTCATCGTAAGTAATTTTTTTCGACAAATCTCTTAAAGCATTGAAAACGATTTCCTTTCTTTTCATAAAAACATCTCCTTGTATCCTTGAAGCGTACTTAAAACTTTATCCCGCACTACGACAACAACAGCGGCAGATCAACTTCAGTTTGCCATTTTCTTTTTGCTGAACCACCGATAAATTTAAAATGAGTCTTTCGAGGAACATCTATTTGCAGCCTCTTATATACCTCCATCCTTAAATCCATATGTATTGGTTCACTATCAACTATAATGCCGTCTATGTCGAAAATAATTGCCGGATATCTCATTATATAAAAAAGCTCCCTTATTAATATTTTTAAATGAATTTTCAAGTAACTTTCATAATTTTTGCAAAAAAAACTTAGATGGCATAACTAACACAACGCACTAGTTGTGCCTATCCCATTTACTCTCAATACCTTTCAAGTATGCATCCGGATCTTTTCTAAACCTTCTCTGCTTTTTGTACTCGTCAATGCACTTATGCCACTTATCATTCTCGTCTTTATAGGTAGATTGGCAGTGCGTATCGTTCGTACAGTTTTTGAACTTCCCTGTCATATATTTTCACCTTTTCCTCAGATAAAATAGCAGTAATTTCCGAACAAGTTTTATGTTCTTTGAAGCGTAAATGCCCAATGTGAGCGATAACATCCGTACCATAAGCACTATGCTTCATACTAAGATGTTCAGATTCCGAAGAGCGTTAAACAGCGTGATTGTCAAAATCATCATTTTTACAATGATATCCTAGATTAATAACTTTGAACTCTCCTTTAAGAATAGAGATGGTTTTTCTCCAAACGGACTGACAATATGCTAATTTTCCCCCGTATTTAGGGAAATGTGTATATAAAGTGTTATAATGGGATTTAATCTGTTTATTAGTACGCATAATGAAACACCTACCTCGTTGGTTGTTAAGTCAATTATAACCTGAGATTAATAATTGTGCCGTTTATTCCACCTAAGAAAAAAACTTTCATCTTGCTAAATAAATAAAAAGTTAATGTAAATATTTCGCTAATAAGTAGATTCAAATATATTATAAATATCGGAGGTGGATTTGTGAATTGTATAGGCACAGCTACATTGGATGAAAGTATATTGATTTTTAGAAAGTTACACTGGTATAAGCCATCTTTCTATCCATATTTTTTACGCCTTGATGATGATGATATTTGGAGTTGCACACGATATTTTGTAATAACTCTCCTTGAAAGTGGAATATCATATCTATCTTTTAAAATATTTGCTATTTTCTGGTCAGATAGCGGTTTTAACTTATCTTCATTATTAACTATCTCTTTAATTAGATGGTGTACTTGGATGGTGGTAGCTTCGTCCCTTTCCTGTGAAACATTGTTCACAAAAAAATCTTTCATTTCCCATGTACCAAAGGATGTTTGTACATATTTATTTTTCACTGCTCTACTAATTGTTGATTCGTGCAATCCAACAGCATCGGCCACTTCTTTCATTGTTAATGGTTGTAAATAAATACTACCTTTCTCAAAAAAATCTTGTTGCTTTTTTATAATCTCTGTTATTACAACTTTCATTGTTTGTTGTCTTTGCATTAAACATCTTTGTATCCAATCAACTTGTTGCTTTTTCTCCTTTAAATAAATTGCAACTTCTCCTCTTTCCACATCCAATAATTTGGAATACTCTTCGTTAATGTCAATCTTCGGAGTTGCAAATCCATTCATATATACGACAAACTCTCCCTCCTCTCTCTTTACTATCATATCTGGAATCACATAAATGTCTTTCTTAGTAGAAAAAGCTACTCCTGGCTTTGGATGTAAAACTAATATCTCATCAAAAGCTTGTTGAATGTGAGAGAAAGGTACATTTAATTTCTTAGAAAGTTGCTTAATATTTTGGGTTATAAAGAAATGAAAGTAGTTATCGATTATCAAATAAGCTAAACCGCTATTTTCCTTCCTTTTTAATTGTATAAGCAAACATTCTCTTACGTCCTTCGCACCAACTCCAACAGGTTCAAAAGTTTGAATCAAGTTAAGCATTTTTTCTATCTCGTCAAATGATTTGCCGAGTAATTCTGCAATGGTTGCTATATTTTGTTGCAAATATCCATTTTCATCTAACATAAAAATTAAATATTCACCAATTTTTTTCTCACCTTCACTTATATAGCAATCTCTTAACTGTTCCAATAGATAGTCATATAAAGATAAAGTAGTAGCTGTATTATCCTCAGGAAAAATATTTTGTTCCGTGTTGCTTTTCTTTTTTCTCTTTATATCTGAAATATTTTCGTGGATTTTTAACAGCGGATTTTCAAGCGAAGTTTCATATAAAAATTCATTTAGCTCTTGTATATCATACTGTAGAAGCTGTATTGATTGTCGTAATTCTGTTGTCATTTTTAGTTTTTGTGTCTGGGATTGGGTTTGCCCTAGACGTGAAATCACTTTCATTTTTATCATCCTCTTTCTTATCCTGCTACATCCAACAAATCACTGGGTGAATTTTATTATAATTGTAACACTTGTGATAAAAAAAGTAAATAACACGTCATTTTCTTCCACGACAAACGCATGAAAATAATTCTTCCCATCTACTCGGGAGTTTGACATCTCTACTCTTAAGATTTTTTCAGAAATCCTATAACTATGGGATTCGGTGGGTGTTTTTTAGTCAAACCCCTATTAAAAAGATGGAGTACTCTCGTAGTACTTCTGGTATAATTAGATAAAGGTGGTATCTTATGTAACCCTCTTCAAAACTCTAGAAAAGAAATTAAAAGAAGAATTTACGTATTGTGAGATTATCCAATATTCCAGGAAGCTCGTCGCTAGAAATGGCTATATATCAACGTATACCTAAACCGACATATAAATCGGAATTTAAGAAAACATGAAAAATTTTTAAACACACGAAAAGTAGAAATAGTACTACATTTTTATTTCAAGTAGAAACCTCCCCAAATGCCTATATTAAAGCATTTAGAGAGGTTTTTGTCTCTCTAAAGCGTTAAACTCCTACGGAGTATATATTACTAATTTATGCTTCTTTACTAATTTTTTCAATACTTAACTCCTCTGAACCTATCAGAAGGTAGTTTTTCCTGCTTCACAGATGTATAAATTATTTTAAAAAATAGTTTAAGTTTGACCAAAGTAAAATGTACATATATGCTTTATCTATAGATGATAAAAATGGATGCAGGAGGGTTTGTATGCTGTCAAGATCAGATGAAAAAAAGTTGGAAAAATTAAATGCATTTGAAATTAGCAATAAAATGTTAGGACTGGCTCAAAAAAATGAAAAAGGTAATATTTTCTTGAATGCTGGCCGTGGAAATCCCAATTGGATAAATACAAAAGCTCGTTTCGCTTTCGGAAGAATTCTTGAATTTGGGATTCAAGAATCACAACGTACGATGAACGATGGAGATATGGCAGGATATACAGAATTAGCAGGTGTAAGAGAAAGATTTGAAGCATTTTTAGATCCAGATACAAATGAGACAGATAGATTTTTAGAAACGGTGCTTGCTTATGTAAAAGATGATTTAGGATTGAACCAAGATGAAGTCGTGAAAGAATTTATCGATGGTGTTATCGGAAATAACTATCCTGCTCCAAGTCGAGTATTGAAAAACAGTGAAATAATTATCAATCAATATTTGCAGTCAACGTTATACAATGGAATAGATTTGGCATCTGACACACTAGTTTTTCCTACGGAAGGTGGCACTGCTGCAATCGTATATATTTTTCATTCATTAAAAGAGAATAAATTAATCAGGCCAAAAGATAAAATTGCTATTAATACACCAATCTTTACCCCTTATTTAGAAATTCCAGAGTTAAATGATTATGACATGATAGAGGTGAACTTAACTTCAAAGGAAGCGGATAATTGGCAAATCTCACCAGAAGAAATCGATAAACTGAATGACCCTTCCATTAAAGCGTTCTTTCTTGTCAATCCTTCTAATCCTGGATCTAAAGCATTAGACCAAAAGGCATTAGATGAAATTCAGAAAGTAATTGAAAAAAATCCAGATTTAATGATTATTACCGATGATGTATACGGTACTTTTGTAGATGGCTTTCAAACTGTCTACAGTGTAGCCCCTCATAATACATTATTAGTATATTCTTATTCAAAATTATATGGGGCTACCGGTTGGCGGCTAGGTGTGATTGCAGCAAATAAAGAGAATATTTTTGATAAGCTAATTCAAAAGCTAAGTGAAAAGGATAAAAAAGAACTGGAAAAGCGCTATAGCCTGGTAGCCTTAGAGCCAGAAAAAATAGCATTTATCGATCGAATAGTTGCCGATAGCCGATCAGTCGGATTGCACCACACAGCAGGATTATCTACACCTCAACAAATAATGGCAGTCTTATTCTCTCTCACTCACCTCATTACGAAAGAGAATGGTGATGCCTATATTCATGCTTCAAAAGAATTAGTGAATAAACGGTATCAAGATTTACATAAAGCATTAAAAATTGAGGAGGATAACAGCAAAGAGAATGCAAAATATTACTCAATTATTGATATATATGCTTTGGCTGAACACTTATATGGAAATGACTTTCGAATATATCTGGAAAATAATTTTGAAGAAGTGGACTTTTTACTTCATTTAGCAGAGAAGAATGGGGTCGTTCTGATAGATGGTGTCGGGTTTGGAACTTCATCTGGAGATCTAAGGGTATCAGAAGCAAACCTACCGACAGAGGACTACCGTTTAATCGGGAAACAAATTCTCCAACTGTTAAAAGAATATTTTCATAAATATGTAGAATCACTAAATAACGTAGATCATGGGGGAAGTCATCTAGAATAATAGGTCTTAAAAGTCACATTTTGTGAGTTTGCTACACTCACTGAATGTGACTTTTTGATTCTATTATTTTCATTTTCCTCCAGCATATTTCTTTCCCAATATATCTGAACCAATACCGCCACTAAGCATCAATATTAAAGGTAAAAAACTATAAATACTCTTTGACATACTTTCCAAAATCGTTATCTCTACACCAAATATTTTATTAAGACCTAATATAATCAGTTTAGCCATGAATAAAAATAATCCAAGTAAAAAGATACAATCAAAACTTAATTTCCATTTTGGATACGCTAATCTTTTACCATCTTGAATTACTTTCTCTTTCAATTCCTCATCCCCCCTTAATAATTCATCTATCGTGATACCGAACAAATCACTCAAACGAATGATTATCTCAATACTCGGATAGTTTTTCCCGTTTCCCATTTAGATACAGACTGGCGACTTACTTGAACTACTCACCACTTATCATTCCTTACGGTCTGATTGAAGTGGGAGATTCTTAGGTACAGACTTCTACCGAAGCCCAATTCACTAAGCTATCCCTGTCGTCCCAACAGTTAGAATCCTTATTGCTTCATTTTTAAGATTTTGTCCTGCGTTCACATCTCTGTCATGGTGACTCCCACAAGATGGACAATTCCACTCACGAAGATTGAGATGTTTCACGGCTTTATTTTTGTAGCCACAACAAGAGCATAGTTGAGAACTAGCGAAGGTTTTCGATACAGTGATGACTTGCTTTCCATACCATTTTGCTTTGTACTCAAGCATAGCTTTGAACTGCGCCCATGATACTTCACTAATTGCTTTGGCTACTTTATGGTTCTTCAACATATTGGACACTTGCAGATTTTCTATACCGATGACATCGTGGTTTTTGATGACTTCAGTGGAGATTTTTTGCAGGTAGTCTACTCTTGAATTTGTGATCTTTTCATGGATTCTCGCAACTTTCATCCGTTGCTTGTTCCAGTTTGCACCACCTATTTTTCTTCTTGAAAGAATGCGTTGTGCCTTTACCAGCTTTTCTTCGAGGGTACGTAACCACTTAGGGTTTCCGTAGATGGTCCCATCTGATAGAATCGCAAAATCCTTGATTCCTAAATCCAGTCCACAAGCTGGATTCGGTTTTTGCATCTCTTGAACTTCTGTTTCAACAAGAATAGATACAAAGTATTTCCCACTTGAGCTACGTCTGACGGTCACACTGGAGATATTTCCTTCTACTTCACGACTTTTTGCAAATGTCACCAAACCAAGCTTCGGCAACTGAATTTTGTTGGCAACAATCTTGATGTTTCCGTTGGTATATTTCGTTTTGTAGGATTGTACCTTGTTCTTCTTTGATTTGAATTTTGGTTCTTTGTTTTGCTTGCTGTAGTATCTATCATAGGCATCCTCAACATTTTCAATGGCAGATTGTAAGGCGACGCTGTCAACATGCTTCAACCAATCGTAGTTTGCTTTCAATTTTGGAAGATTTACTTTGGCTTTATTTTTACTGAAAAATGATGATTTCCATTCATTTGAAGGCAATTGTCCGTTGTGTACCATCATTTGCGTGATTTTCCAATAGTCGTCTTGCTTCTTTTGTTGCGCCAATGTATAGTTGTAAACAAAACGGTAACAACCTATCGTTTGATTGATGATATCTATTTGCTTTTTATTTGGATAGATACGAAACTTGTACCCTTTCTTCACGATCATGATGATTCACCTCCTACTATGTATACGATACCACATAAGAACATATGTTTCAATGTCTTTCTCAATTTAATTTTCTTTGTCTGTCTCTCAATACCTAAAAGATGTGACGAGTACGTCGAAAGTTTACCATTGCTCGTTCCACAAATAGCACTCGAACAATCGGACAATTAGGATGGGGAAACCCATCCCTTGTCCGAAGGCGATTCATCTCACCACCTGCTACGCTGAGGTGGGAGTGTTCTCGCCTATTTTAGATAAATACTGTCCGCATGCGCTTCTAACTTATCTACCTTTATCTCAATTCTGTCAACTTTTGACTCTAACTTGTCTACCTTTGCCTCTATTCCAGCAACCTTTGATTCTAACTTGTCTACCTTTGTCTCTATTCCATCGACTTTTGATTCTAGCTTATCAAATCGCTGGTTAACTTTGGACTCCATCTCTCCAAAACGTTGATCAAACTCATGAAAACGTTGGTTAAACTCATGAAACATAGCTTCCTGATTTTTAAGAATTTGTTGTAGGATTTCGTTGTCAGACACGATATTCAGCCCTTTCTTAGTAGATTATGAGAGGTGTTACTCATTACAGTTATCGGGGATCTAATTTGTTAGTTACTACTTTTGCTTCAATGTATCTATTTTTTTCTCCCTTATCATACAACATCGTTCATAAAAATCATAGAGCAGAAAATAGTTTTTTTGTTATGAATAATTATGACATACTTTTTATAGATAATATAACAAATAAAATACCCAGTCCATTTCTGGTACTGAGTATTTTTCACGAAAATATCGTATCTTTTTTTCTCCATTAAACTCTCACTAATCCGCCATCATTCCGAATGCCTTTGATAGTCATGGTGATAGATGTATACAGCACAACTACAATGATACCCCATACTAATACAGACAAATCAATTGCAGTGACAAATTTAACAGCTATCAAAACACCAACGATTCCACCGATTAAAATGCCGATAACAGTCTTTCTTGAATAGCTTCCAGCCTTGATGAATCCAGCACTGGCAATAGGCATTAACGCCGCACAAGAAGACATCATAATTGGGAAAGCAACTAACGGGTTCAGTCCAAGCATATAGACTAGCGCCATGCAAGGTGCATATAACCCAACTCCCGCCGTCATGAGCATTCCAAGAATGAAATTGCACACTATAGCAATGACAAGCAGCCCACCTCTCAGCCCTAGCGCTTCATTTCCTTCACCAAGTAGGTTGATTAAGCCCAGCTCCCTTAAAGTCATGATCAATGCTGTAATACCAAGAGCTATACCGATAATCAACTGGAGCTTCTTCTCAGGTACTTTCAAAATGATCCTTACACCTAGCCAAGAACCTAGCATCGCCGCAATCATCATGGATATCAGCGTCAAACCATCAACATTTACAACTGTAATAAACGCAAAAGCCTGGACAATAATGGGAATAGTATGAGCAACATTTAATGTTCCGGGTATCAACCTATCATTGCCCAAAAACTTGAATCCTTTAAAAAGCAGTGTCGTTGTCGCAAAGCTACCAATCCCAAGAGTATCAAAGAAATTGGTCACCAAGCCAATCATTCCCGCTACAATTATATTTTGATTTCCGAGATTAGATTTGTGAGCAACAATATCTTTCACCAAAATATATAAATACATAGCCCCTAATAAGCCTAAAAAAGTTAAAATAATTGCTACCATAATTACCTCCTTATTTCCTAACACAGACCGCTTATTCTATCATTGGCAGATTATGTTTGTCAATGAGGAGGTTGAACTCTTTAATAGTCGCCTTTATATTAAGGGACTATTAAAGAGTTCAGTGACAATGGTATTACTTTTTTCCGTAGATTTTAGCAGACTCCTCATCCGTCGTATTTTCATCGTCTACTATTTCTACATTTGTTTCGGTACTAGTATTATTACGAACACAACTAAACAAAAGCATGGCCAAAAGAATGCTGATGAGGATATTTTTCACTAATTTACTCATCTGTCATTTCCCCTCTAATTCGCAATAGCACCGTACACATATTGTATCCGAAAACATCATTTTTTGGAAATATTTCGACAATAATTTCTTCGGTATTATTCACGCCCTAACCTAAGTAGTAACCGCCTTGAATCATAGATAGTCCGATTACTACTTAAAGGGTAAGCCGTTGACGACAACTTGCCTTTTACATTTCTTATATTAACTTCATACTTCCATTACACCTACTCAAAACCATTAGGATTCTGTTCCTGCCATTTCCAAGAATCCTGACACATATCTTCAATTCCTCTTTCTGCAGTCCACCCTAATTCGTTTTTTGCCTTAGATGGGTCTGCATAACAAATCGCTACATCCCCCGGCCTTCTAGCAACGATTTGATAAGGAACCTCTCTTTCAGATGCTTTCTCAAATGCTGCAACAATTTCTAGAACACTATAACCAGTTCCTGTCCCTAAATTATAGGCCTCCACACCATTCGATGACATAATTTTCTCTAGCGCTTTTAGATGTCCATTGGCAAGGTCGACTACATGAATATAGTCACGCACGCCTGTCCCATCAACTGTTGGATAATCATTACCAAACACCTGAAGTTCTTGCAATTTCCCTATCGCCACTTGGGTGATGAACGGCATAAGGTTATTCGGAATACCGTTTGGATCTTCTCCAATCGTACCGCTCTCATGTGCGCCAATTGGATTAAAGTAACGTAACAAGGCAATGCTCCAGCTATTATCTGCAACATATAAATCTCTTAAGATTTCCTCTATCATCAGCTTTGTTCGACCATATGGATTAGTAGCACTAAGAGGAAAATCCTCTGTAATTGGAACTCTTTCTGGCATCCCATATACAGTTGCAGAAGAACTAAATACCAAATTCTTCACTCCATATTTACTCATTACCTCACAAAGAATAAGTGTTCCAGTAATATTATTGTGATAATAAT
The DNA here is from genome assembly GCA_027451065.1 of Bacillaceae bacterium. Lineage (GTDB taxonomy): Bacteria > Bacillota > Bacilli > Bacillales > Bacillaceae_G > DAIDKD01. The sequence goes on from DAIDKD010000004.1 coordinate 22,431, forward strand.
GCAAAGGAATAGATACTGATTCACCAACTGCTTTCAACCCTGCAAAATGGATGACAGCCTCAATGTCATTGTTTACAAACACATCTTCCAACCCACTGCGGTCAAGAAGATCCACTTCGTAAAACTTGATATCTTTACCAGTAATCTCTTTTATTCTCTCCAATGATTCTGGCTTACTATTTGAAAAATTATCAACCACAATCAACTCATAGCCAGCATTCAGCAGTTCCACACAAGAATGACTGCCGATATACCCAGCTCCCCCAGTTACTAAAATAGCCATGTATGTATCCTCCTTTTTTTCATACTGTACACACTAATTGTCAATTCAAAAAACCTTGATACAAAAGCACAATAAGTGTATAATAAAACAAGAAATAAATGATAATAGAAACAAAAGGCAAGTCGTCGCCAACGACTTACCTTTTGAGTAGTAACCAAATTGCTTATGATTCAGGGCGGTTACTAGTTAGTTTAGAAGTCCACCCACGGATCTTGGTAGAGAACGGGCTGGATTTCTTTTTTATTGTACTATATTCTATATTTATAATCTACCACAGTTCTCAACAAATTATTTATTCTATGAACAAAGTCTCTGACTTCCATTACTTACGTCGGTAAAGCTTTAGCCATCTGTTTTCTTTTGAATGACATCCATAAACAGTCCCCCATAAAATAAACAATTCACCTAAAAATATGCACTCTAAATCATTGGTTCTTTAAAATAGCTCCCCCAAGAATCCTGTCAAACTCTCGAATATCACAGTCCTTGTTCACGTTGATTTTAAAATGACCTGCTTTTGTCCACAGTTCTAACTCAGCAGTGACATCAAGGAATCCACCTGCATTTTCTGTTGACCACATATCAATGGAACGATACGGGATAGAGTATATTTCAGTCTTTTTTCCTGTCAATCCTTGCTTGTCCATGATTAAGATTCGTAAATTGGTCAAAGCCGCCACATCACGAATGGTTTTGTAGCATTGAATCACTTCTTCTCCGTCTAACAGAATCGACTTAAGTTCCGGTGTCGGTTGGGTTTTTGTATTGAACACCCATGTTTTGTACACCTCAATTGGCATCTTTTCTTTCTCCTTTTTGTATAGTTATTGAGTAATTATATACAGATTCCGCTCACATGTAAACCTTTTCTTTGTCATTCTAAAACTTTCTCCACCTCTTCCTCAAACTGTTCAAAATTACCTCAACATCCTCAATCCCCATGAACGAAACAATCACAAAATAAACAACTGCCCCCGCGCCAATAGAAAGAATAAGCGACATAATTTCTCCAAATAGATTTCCTACTAAAAACCCAAAACTCATTTTCGCAATAAACCCCATTACTACTGAAGCAACAAGAATTTTCACGAAGGTTACTACCATTTTCCTCAGCCCAAGTACCCCTAACTTTCTCCTTAAACTGATAAACAACAACACAGTCGTAAAAGTTGCCGAAATACTCGTCGCCAAAGCGAGCCCACCTATTCCTAGAAAACGAGACAAAATAAAATTCAGAACAATATTCAATCCCACACCAATAGTCGCATTCACCACCGGTGTCTTCGTATCCTGCAACGAATAAAAAGCCCTTGTCAATATTTCACGCAAGCCGAAGCCTACCATCCCAATAGATAAGAAGAACAATGCTTGAGAAGTCATCACCACAGCCTGCTCATCAAAAGCTCCTCTCCCAAACAACATACGAACAATAGGTTCTGCAAAAATCATCGCTCCTACAGTTGCTGGCAGAAGAACAATATTCACTGTATTGATAGATTCAGATATGGCCTTTTTTAAATTTTTCACATCGCCTTCCACAGCCATTTTCGAAATCAGTGGATAAATAACTGTCGTAATAGAAATAACAAATAGCCCTTGCACAAATTGACTCAAACGATTAGCGAAATTAAGAGCTGATATCCCACCAACTGCAATTCCAGAAGCAATGGTCTTGTCTACCAAAATATTGATTTGATTCACAGACCTCCCTAAAAACACTGGCAATGCCATCTGTAACATGCTTTTCATGTGCTCACTTTTAAAATTAACAGCAGGTTGATATTGAAATCGCACCTTCTTCATAGTAGGCAGCATAAACAATAATTGTGAGGCGATGGCCACAACCGTTCCGATAGACATCACAAAAACATTACCTTGAGAACTAACAATAATAGAGATGATAACCAAAACATTGAATGGCAATCCAATCAATGCTGGAACCATAAATTTCCCCTTGATTTGCAGGTACCCACTAAACAAAGAAATCAAAACATTGAAAAACATCCCTACCAAACTAATCCTTGTAAAAGCAGAAGCCAGTTCCAATGTTTCTCCATCAAAACCTGACGCAAACAGTCTAGCTATCGGTTCAGAAAATAGAAATGCAACGACAAAGATAACAGAAATAATAATCATCAGTACGTTGATTAAGTTACTCGAAAACCAATCCGCCTCTTTCTTCCCTAACTCCTTTTCAATTTTACTATACATCGGTATATAGGCCGTCGCCAGCCCCGCTCCGATGAAGCCGAATATAACCGTTGGTATAGTTTGTGAAATCAAATACGCATCACTGATATTAGATGCTCCATAAAAATAAGATAACGTAATTTCCCTGATGAACCCCAGAATTCTTGAAATAATCGTTGCTGTCATAATGAATAACGCTGTCTTTTTCATGGTTTTAGTATACCGATTAGGAAATCATTTGGAAACTATTTTTTGTAATTTTCATACCAAGCACCCGTTACATCATTGGTTATTTCATTCACCCAATGCTGTTATGGTTACCACCGGTAAGTGCGGTCGATTATTGATTCGGACTGGAATGACACTGTTGCCAAGTCCACGACTGAGAACCATCTTGCTACCATTTTCAGCTACATACAATCCTGATGTATAGTCGGGGAAAAATCCTTGATCCGGTGCTATCAGACCGCCAACAAATGGTATTCTAACCTGCCCACCATGGGCATGCCCGGTAAAAACTAAATCCGGTCGAATGCTCTCTGGAGCAGAGTAATACTTGTCCCATAACTCCGGTCTGTGCGCTAGGAGAACCCGATAATCACTTTCCATTATTTCTGGAGTTGCAAAGATTTCCTCCGTCAACGGCATAAAATCTCCTAACCCCATCACAGCAATTCTCGCAGTACCTATTTCAATGATTTCAAATGTATCATCAATCACCTGAATTCCATTCTCTGTCAAAATATTTCTCCATTCCGAAATGTCGCCACGCTCCTTCTCGTGGTTTCCTGAAACAGCAAAAGCGGGACTGATTTCTGCCAATCCTGCGCACAATTGATGAAGATCACTCGTTGAAATATTCGCAGACCTGTCAATGATATCGCCAGTCACCACAGTAATATCTGGTTCCTGTTCTTTGACCATCTGGATGATCGTCTCAATATCGGAAGCATTTCTCGGTAGATGAACATCAGAAACATGAGCAATTGTAAAGTTATCAAGCTCTTGCGGAAGATTTGCAACTTCAACTTCAATCGCTTCAGATTGTATCCAATTATTTTGTACGATGACATAAATGATGCATATGATGATTACGCAAATCAAGACGATTAGCCTTTTGAAATTCTTGTTCACTTTCATTCCACAACACCTCAACCTTCCTCTAATCATTCGTTCTCTATATCTTAAATTACCATTTTATCAAGTTTTTTTGAAACAGGGAAATGAGAAAGAGAGAAACCAATCAGGCGTAAACCTAAAATAGTTTCTCTCTCTTTCACTCTGTCATCAGAAGCAGTGGAGTCAGATGACAGCGACTATTGTAATTTAGATAATTACTTGAACTTCTGATTGATAGTAATGTTGAATAATACTATCCCATTCTGTGTATAGACGCACAAAATCGTCAACTATTACTTCTCTACCTGTCTGTACTTCAATAAACTCTAGTTCTGAAATAGCTCTAATTGCATGTTTACGACCTACAGGAATATGGATAATGTCACCTGACTTTACACGACGAATTTTACCATCTAGGATAAGTTCTCCTTCCCCACGAACAATTGTCCATACTTCATTACGAAGCTTATGATAGTGATAATTAGAGTTTTTGCCAGTTTTAATGCAAACTTTATTGGTTACCATCTCTTCATTTGCATACTTTGCATAATCAAGAACTTTAGACCACCCCCACATACGCTCCTCATACATTGGGAAATGATTGAATTCTCCGATTAACTCTTTCACTTTAGGGCTAGATGCTTTGTCAGCGACTAAAATTCCATCTGGGCTTGCAGCGACAACTATATCAGATAAACCAACCACAGTTACTGGAATCTCTAATTCATTTACCAAATGAGTATTTTCTGAATCGTTACAAATGACACCCTTACCAATTTGTCCAGTAGCCATCTCCTCTGTAAGTGTGTTCCAAGTACCAAGATCTTTCCAACATCCTTCATAAGGAAGTGTTACAATATGCTGTGCTTTTTCTACTACCTCGTAATCAAAACTGATTTTAGGAAGTAATTGATAATTTTGTGATAAATGATTGTATGATGTTGGCCATCCTTGCTCTTTTATAATATTAATTAAATAGCGTAGCTTAAATGCAAATACTCCACAATTCCACAAAGCATTTCGTTTCATTAAGGATGCTGCCTTTTCTTCACTTGGCTTTTCTGTAAAGCATTCAACTTTGAAATATTCGCTACTATTTTCTTCTTTCATAGGAACAATATATCCATACTTAGAAGACGGAAATGTTGGCTTTACCCCCATAAGAGCTAAATCAGCATTAGAACTTTTAAGTACGTCATCTAAAGCTTTCATTCTTTCAAAAAAGCTCTGATGTACATAAGGATCAACTGGCAAAACAATGATTGTTTCATCTAGATCTACATCATGTTCAGAAAGAAAAAAAGTACTAGCTAGTGCAATAGCCGGAAACGTATCTCTTCTTTCCGGCTCGATAATTAATGGTACATCCGTACCTATCTGATTATAAATCATTTCTGTCTGTGTCTTTGACGTTGCTATAACAGTTGTTTCTTCTAAACCAACAGCCTTTAACTGCCCCCACACACGTTGAATCATCGATTGATGGGCTCCCTCGTCAGTTTTTAATACTTTCAAAAATTGCTTAGAGCGTGTATCATTTGAAAGTGGCCATAAACGCTTTCCAGATCCTCCAGATAATAATACTATTTTCATCCCCCTCAACTCCCCCCACGTATAAATAAAAAAGCTTGTACAGTAAGCTATCCTTCAAATAGATAAATGAACACACCATATTTTTTAATCAAACATTTTCTTAACTTTATCCTCTTTCTCAACCTTCCTCATATCAGTTTCAACCATGACACGAACCAACTCTTCGAATGAAGTTTTCGTTGGATTCCAACCTAGTAATGTTTTTGCCTTGGTTGGATCTCCTAACAATTGTTCTACTTCCGCCGGACGGAAAAATTTAGGGTCAACTTCTACAATTACTTCACCTGTTGCTTTGTTGATACCTTGTTCTTCTACTCCACTGCCTATCCACTCTACTTCGATGTTAACATGCTTGAATGCTAACTCTACAAATTCTCGCACAGAATGCATTTCACCAGTCGCAATAACAAAATCCTCTGGTTTTTCATGTTGAAGAATGAGCCACATACATTCAACATAATCTTTCGCATAGCCCCAATCACGCAAAGATTCTAAGTTACCTAGCATCAATTTTTTTTGTTTACCTTGTGCAATACGCGCTGCGGCAAGAGTGATTTTGCGTGTAACAAACGTTTCGCCACGTCGTTCTGATTCATGATTGAATAAGATGCCATTTACTGCGAACATATCATAGGACTCGCGATAATTCTTCGTAATCCAGAATCCATAAATCTTTGCTACACCATAAGGAGAACGTGGATAAAATGGTGTTGTTTCTTTTTGTGGAACCTCTTGTACTTTTCCAAAAAGCTCCGAAGTTGATGCTTGGTACACACGAGTCTTTTCCGTTAATCCTAAGACTCGCACTGCTTCTAAAATATTCAATGTTCCTTTTCCATCTACATCCAACGTATAACCTGGCATGTCAAAGGACACACGGACATGAGATTGTGCTGCAAGATTATATATCTCATCAGGTTGAATTTTTTTTATTAAGCAAGTCACATTTAGTGCATCTGTAATATCTCCATAATGTAGATGAAAATTTGAATTATTTAACAGTTCTGTTGTATCCTCCTCTGTCAAAATATCCTCTAGGCGCTCCTGGTTATACGAAGAGCTACGGCGAATTACTCCATGTACCTCATAGCCTTTTTTTAATAGAAACTCTGCTAAGTACGAGCCATCTTGCCCGGTTATCCCTGTAATCACAGCCTTCTTCATACTATCTTCCTCCAAAAGTTTCTTTACGAATCCTCATTTCTTACATATTTTCTATATTCTTTAGAAACCAATCATATGTTTTTGCTAGTCCATCATCTATAGAAGTACTTGCTTTCCATCCCAACTTACTCATTTTAGTTACATCCATTAATCTACGCGGTGTACCATCAGGCTTCGTTGTATCAAAACGAATTTCCCCATCAAATCCAACTACATTTTTAATCTTCTCAGCCAGTTCTCCAATAGTAATTTCCTGTCCAACACCAACATTTATTATTTCATTTTCTTCATAATTGTTCATTAAGCATACACAGGCATCTGCAAAATCATCTGCATATAAAAATTCTCTTGTTGGCCTACCTGTTCCCATTACTTCTACAAAAGGAGCATTACTTTTTTTTGCATCATGAAATTTACGCATAAGTGCTGGTAGAACATGAGATATCTCCACATTAAAATTATCTTTCTTTCCATATAAATTAATTGGCATAGCAACAATAAATTTCGTACCATACTGTCTATTATAAGACTCGCACATCTTAACACCCGCAATTTTCGCAACTGCAAACGGCTCGTTTGTAGGCTCTAATTCACCAGTTAATAAATATTCTTCTTTTAAAGGTTGCGGCGCCATCTTCGGATAAATACATGCGCTACCTAAGAATAATAATTTTTTTACACCATTGCGATATGCGGCATCAATTATATTTGTCTGAATGAATAAATTATCACGAAAAAAGTCAGCCGGATACTTGTTGTTTGCAAAAATTCCTCCAACTTTCGCCGCTGCTAGGAAGACATACTCAATACTTTCTGTTTCAAAAAAATGATTCACTTGATTTGAATCTCGTAAGTCCATTTCCTCGAAAGTTCTATAAATTAAATTAGTATATCCTTCTTTCTCTAACTTCCTCACAATCGCAGAACCAACAAGCCCTGAGTGCCCCGCGATATAAATTTTTGATTGTTTTTCCATCACCATAGTCATTCTCTTCCTTTCATTTCAAGATGCACATCTAATCTTGCAATCTTCAAATATTTTTTAGATTACATACTACCCGACCAGAGAAATAGAATTTAAAATAGACTTTCCTGGAATGGACCTTTCCATCTGTCATACGTTCTTTGAGCATTTAATTTATTGATAGCGTCACTCCAATTTTGTTGATTATAATCTTTGGCTCTGTTCACTACATCTATAAAGCTTTGAATGTTATTTGGTTCATATAGTAAACCTACACCATATTCATCGGCATATGTTTTAAATGGTTCAATTGCAGGAGCTATAAAGGGCTTTCCCATATTTAAAGCATCAAATAATACCCCTGAAGTTCGGTTTTGTCTATCCTCCGAATAAGGTAGTACTACATAGTCCATTTCCCTTATGTACTCTGTATATTTTTCTTCAGAAAGGTATGAAAAATCTAATTGAAGGTTTGGGGCTTCCAAAGAAGTCGATAGTTGCCTAATATGCCTCCCATATTCGTCTAGTGGCTGCCCTGCAAGAATATACTTAAAGTCTATATCCTTTTTATCATTTACATCCCTTATCACATTTAGAATAAACTCTAGATTCTTTCCTTCATAAATAGCTCCTACAGTACCTATTGTTAATTGCTTATTTAAAGCTCTATGCGCCTGGTGGGGAACCTCATCATATAATTGATAAGGGACAAAAAAACTATCATATCCAAATTCACTAGCTTTCTCCATCAGATATTTCTCCAAAACAATAGCCTTATTTGCATTTTTTACGAAATCTTCCGTACAGTATCCCACTCCTGGTAACGTTCCCTCTTTCTGTACTAATGGGTCTATTCGATGAACCACAATAGCATGTTTTGTTTTCACTTTAGAAGGGAATATTACCCTGTCCGGTTCACTAGTAAATATAATATAATCTGCTCCTAATGACTCAATTGTCTTCAAAGTTTGTGACCACCATATTGAACGAAAGATGACTCTAGCCATTAGAGTTCTACCCAAAGAATATTTAGAATCTCTTAGTGGTGAAACTTCAGAAAAAGAAAACGTAGCATGACAAAGCTTATTATCTTTGTACCAATTCTTAAAATATTTACTATCACTATAATCTACAAATATTATTTCATTTCCTGGAAAATCTAGTAATTTAGCTAGATGCCAATTAAAATACTTATAATGCCCCACTTCATCAAGATGTGGATCAAAAAATACTATTTTCAATGTTCATCATTCCTTTCCTTTAATGAAATGGATAGAAAGTACAAAAACAACGTTTTTTAATAAAATCTAGAAAAAAACATATTATATTCAATTGTAACTAAATATATTAAAAAAATATACTTAAATCGTCAGACACTTAACGACATCACTATCATTGTTCGTCAAAAAATGTCGAAAAATTCCCCCTGAGCAAGTAATACTATTACGATATATGATAACATCACCTAATGAATTTTTGCAAAGATAAAGGGTACGCATATGCTATAGACAATTCTAGTAGAAGGAGCAGCCGGTAAATTGTTACAGGAAAGCATCGCTGATATTAGATGTTCCGTAAAAAATAAGAAAAAGTAATTTTTCAAATGAATCCCAGAATTCTTGAAATAATTGTTGCTGTCATGATGAACAACGCTGTCTTTTTCATAGTATTAGCATACGATGAGGGAACTATTTGGAAACTGTTTTGTAGAGAAATGTAGCAACTTACAAAAAAACATGCACGCTAATGTTATTATTTATAACGTTAGCGTACATGTTTTGCTAAATTAATTACATCTTAATTATAGTGTTTCTCCATTCGTTTCAATTACTGTTTTATACCAATTAAATGAATCTTTTTTCAAACGATTCATCGTTCCGTTGCCTTCGTTATCACGATCAACGTAAATCATGCCGTAACGTTTTTTCATTTCTCCAGTTGTGAAAGATACGATATCGATGATTCCCCAAGGTGTATATCCCATTAAATCAACTCCATCGTAAAGAACGGCTTTTTTCACTTCTTCAATGTGAGCTTTTAAATAAGCTATACGCTCTGAATCATGGATTGAACCATCTTCTTCAACTGTATCAACAGCTCCAAATCCATTTTCTACGATAAATAATGGAATTTGATAGCGGTCATAGAAACGATTTAGAGTATAGCGAAGTCCCACTGGGTCAATTCCCCAACCCCAATCGCTCGCTTTAATGTATGGATTATCAATTGCATTCGGAAGAGCACCATTTACGACGTTTCCAGCGTTGTCATTTTCGACCGTACTCGAAACAGCTGTTGACATGTAGTAACTGAATCCTAAATAGTCAACTGTTCCATTACGTAAAATCTCCTCATCGCCTGCTTCAAATTTAACGTCGTATCCTTCTCTTTCAAATTCTTTCAATGCATAGCTTGGATAATATCCACGAACTTGAACATCAGCGAAAAAGTAACGTTGACGCATTTCTTCTTCTGCTAACATGATATCATCCGGATTTGATGAGTATGGATAAATTGGAACATGAGAAACCATTGCACCAATTTTAAATTCCGGATTAATTTCACGCCCTTTGGCTACAGCTAAAGCACTTGCTAATAGTTCATGATGACCTGTTTGGTACATCACTTCCTTTGCATTTTCATGTTCTTCAACAATAACACCTGAGTTTGTCCATAAGAACAGCGGATTACGTACATCCATTTTGTTGTTAATTTCATTGAATGTCATCCAGTATTTCACTTTATCTTTATAGCGTTTGAAACAAACTTCAGCAAATCTCGCAAAACATTCTACTACTTTTCTGCTTCTAAATCCACCATATTCACGAGCTAAGTGTAAAGGCATTTCAAAGTGAGAAAGTGTAATAACAGGCTCAATTCCGTATTTTAATAATTCATCAAACAGATCGTCATAAAATTTTAACCCTGCTTCGTTTGGCTCCAATTCATCTCCCATAGGGAAGATTCGGCTCCATCCGATTGATGTGCGCAAACACTTTAATCCCATTTCTGCAAAAAGCGCCACATCTTCTTTATAACGGTTGTAGAAGTCAATTGCTTCATGGTTCGGGTAAAACTTATCAGATTCAATTGTTTCGGTAATTTCTCGCGGAACGCCGTGTGCACCTGCCGTCATCACATCAACAACACTTGGACCTTTTCCATCTTGATTCCATCCACCTTCAAATTGATGCGCTGCTAATGCGCCTCCCCATAAAAAATCTTTTGGTAATTGTGCCATTTCAAGTTCCTCCTAGTATTTACAGCCAAGATGGCAGTTAGATTTATTTAACTTACAATCGTAATTAATTCTGATAAATCCTTCTCTTTTACAATCACATCGCTATAAGCGTTTGAATTCGTAATAATAACCGGTGTTGTTAAGCTCAGTTTTTGTTCTTGAATAAAGTTCGGGTCGAAAGTGACTAGTAGGTCACCTTTTTTCACTTTATCTCCATCTTTCACATGTACATCAAATGGTTTTCCGTCTAATTTTACAGTGTCTAAACCAACATGAATTAAAAGTTCCACACCTGTTTCTGAGCGTAAGCCAATCGCATGTTTCGACGGTGCAACCATAACGATACTTCCATCAAATGGCGCATAAACTTTATTATCTGTCGGTTCAATTGCTACACCTTGTCCCATCGCTCCAGAACTGAATACTTCATCTGAAACATCTGAAAGTGCAATGATACGTCCTTCGATTGGCGCTGGAATGATTTCTTCAGTTTTTGGTTGGTTTGATGCAGGTACTTCTACTTCTTCTTTATCAACTGACTCTTTTTCTTGATCTTCTCCATATCCAAAAATCTGAATAAGAACGATTGGTAAGATGATTGCTATCGCTGCACCAATCATTACTCCCCAAACTGATGTCGGATAATCTGGGCTGATTGCATTGACGATTGTTAAAATTCCAGGTAATCCAGCAAAAGCAAAGTAAGCAGGGTTAAAGAAACTTGCAACAATCGATCCAATAGCTCCCGTGATACAAGCAATAATGAATGGTTTCTTAAATTTCAAAGTAACTCCATAAATAGCTGGTTCAGTAATTCCAAAGAATCCTGTAATAGCCGCTGATAAACTTAAACGACGTGTATCTGAGTTTTTCGCCTTTAAAGCAACCCCTAAAACCGCACCCACTTGCGCAATAACCGCAATGGTTTGATATGCTTGGAAAGAGTCACGTCCAAATAAATCATGATTCGCTAATGCCAACGGTGTGAATCCCCAATGCATTCCGAAGATAACGACAACTTGGATAAGTCCTCCAACAAGTGCACCCGCTAATGCTGGTACCGTTTCAGCAAGGAAGTTATATCCTGTAGCAATCGCATTGGCTCCCATTGTTGTTACTGGTCCAACAACAAGCAACGTTACTGGAACTAAGATCATTAAAGATAGCAATGGAATCAAAATCGGCTTCACGACTTCAGGAATACGTTTGCTTAGGAAACGTTCAAAATACGATAATAGCCAAACTAGAAATAGTGGAGGCAATACAGTTGACGCATAAGTTGTCTGCGTCAATGGCATACTTAAAAATGTAATTGTTTCCCCTGCAGCGATTTGCCCCGCCATCGTTGTCCAGTCTGGGCTTAACAAGGCTGCACAAACTGCAACAGCAATATATGTATTTGTTTTGAAATGCTTTGATGCCGTGATGGCAATAAATATTGGTAAAAATACAAATGGTGACCATGAAATAAAACTTAACACTTGGTGCGTTCCTGTTTGAGCAAAGTCTTCAAAAAGAAGATTAATGAGGATTAATCCCCCTTGCAACATTCCCGCTGCCGCTAAAATATAAACAAATGGTGCAAAAACAGCTGACATCGTTGCAATCACTCGGTTTAAAATCGTTCCTTTGTGTCCATCTTCCATCTGAACGTTGTCCACATTAACGAGGCTGATAAACTTTTCGTATACATCACCTACGTGTTGACCAATAACAATTTGAAATTGACCACCATTTTCAACGACTGTAATAACTCCTGGCATCGCTGATACTTTTGCTTTCGCTTCTGGGTTCGAGCGTTTCAATACAATACGAAGTCGTGTAGCACATCGAGTTGCTCCGACAATATTCTCTTCTCCTCCCACAGCTTCTAATATATCTTTTGCAAGTTTAGAATAATCTCTTACTTTACCTGACATTTCCAATCCTCCCTTTCGTTGTACATTAACATTATAATTGTACCGTCATAATTTTTCAATACATAAATATTTTTTTTTTTAATTCATAATTTTTTTATTCGTGATATAATATAGTATGTACAAATTTATAATCTAAATGAGGGATATTTATGTTAAAGTATCAACAAATTGCATTAGAGCTGGAAAAATATATTGAAGACCACAAGCTTCAACAAGGAGATAAGTTGCC